>JADQBO010000228.1 GCA_016278585.1 Desulfosporosinus sp. | reverse complement strand
TATTCACCACAGCGTTTGCCCCTATGGTTACGTTATCACCAATAATTATGCCTCCAAATAATTTTGCCCCCGGAGCGATATACACATTATCCCCGATGATTGGGCATGCTCCCTTAAAAATCCCTATATTCACCGCTGAGTGAATTCTACAGTTTTTTCCAACCAGCACATTGGGATGGACTACAATACTTCCCCAATGAGCAATACTAAGCCCGGGTCCAAATACGTGCCGTGGTATTGTAAAGCCAAGTTTCGTTGACAGCTTTATTAGTTGTAGTTTTAGAATGATTAAATAAATTTGACCTAAAACATCTTTTCTACAGTTCTCATAGTATTCCGCTTTCCTTAACGTTAGCTGAAAATGTATGAGTGGTCGAGTAACCCTAAACCACCATCTATAACGCTTTTGATAATGAGCCGCTAAGTCTGCTGTAACATAGAGCTTATAGTCTTGCTTGGATTGAATGATCTGAACAACCCCCTAAGTGAAATGAACAAGTTAAACATTAATCGACGACTTCTTAAATTAATATTTAGCAAGAGTCCTACGGAGATCATATTCGCCCACATTGCACTCCCACCATAGCTAATAAAGGGCAAAGGTTTCCCAGTAACGGGCATAATACCAGTATTCATACCGATGTTGATGAGAATGTGAAATGAAATCATCGTTATTATTCCCGTTGCTATTAACACACCATACAAATCTCTCGCATCCATAGCAATACCAATGTCACGAATCAGGAAAATAGAAAAGAAAATCAATAGGGTAATTACTCCAATAAAACCAAACTCTTCACTGAGCACTGCAAAAATAAAGTCAGTACGCTGTTCCGGCAAGAAACTTAGTTGTCCCTGTGTTCCTTGGCGATATCCCTTGCCCCAAAATCCGTCCGAACCAACTGCCCACATCGATTGAAGGATATTATAACCATCTCCTGATCTGTCTAAAGCAGGGTTCGTAAAAACAGTTAGTCTTTTCAACTGGTACTCTTTCAATGGCAGAGCAACCCCTGGGCAAATTTGAGCCAGCTTGGAAGATTTGTAGAAAAATGTAGCCATAGTGCCATACCGACAGCAGTTACCCCTGTGAGTAATAACCCGCAGAACTTACGAATACTAGCTCCTGCTATTAACATCATCCCAATAAATATTACCATGAACACTAGGGTTGTCCCTAGATCAGGTTGTTTGAATTCCGCTTATAATCCACATTGTTTGAAGCTCGACATAATAATAGGGTTGCCCTTTCATAAGATTGTAAGACGCAGTGCTCAAGACAATGAGGCTCGTTGCTAGTAATAAGAGCACCGCCACAACAAACGGTACGTCCATATTCTTAAATTTTTGCTTATCAAACATTTTTACTCTCCTCTTATATGGTTAACCCTACAGCAGCGAAACATAAATCACACCATCCACTGCCAAATTTCCGAACAGTACCCAGTTATTTCTCAGATAGTAAGTATAGAGTTGTTATGTTACGCACACGTCACAGATTTCTAACGTTTTTGTTAAAAATAATTTCCGATAAACAAAGAGAAGACCAGGCAATCACCTAGTCTTCTCTTTGTTTATTATATAGTTGTGCTAAACTTAAGCTGTAAAGTCGCAAATTACTTTTATCTTCTTGAAATATATAGTATCCCAACCTAGCCAATACTAAATATAGAAATTCCTGCTTCTTTTATGGGGATATATTTCTATATGTTCATATATTCATAAATTAATAAAGCCGTAATATACTTTTAATGGGAGTGAGCTAGTAATGTTTTTTTGACTAAGGAGATGAAGCTTATGAAACCGCTCAATAGCCCAAATTTAACGCTCTGGGGCTTGTTCTCATAGGTAGCTTGTAACGTTAAGTTTCTAAATGGAAGGTGAAGATAATGTCAAATCAGTGGGGCAGTATGCCGAGAGTCAAAAAGCGCCTATCGATAGTAAAATTGGTTTCAGTTATTGTACTTATTGGCATGATAGCATATCAATTCTTCCCTAAATATATTAATAAGATGTATTCTGTAATCAACCCAACCTATGCAGCAATGAATCCTAATGACTATAGCCTTCCTAGTACAAATAATTCTTCAGCTCTGCAATCGCCCACATATTCCATGCAAAATTCACCCAGTACTTACAACCTATCTAGTGACAAGAAAAGTGAAGTAACCACTGGATATTGGCTGCTCTTTGTAGTAAATGGTCAGATGAGTCAGCTTTCAGCTGACGTTGAAACAACTACTTTTGTCCGACAGTTAATCGAAAGCGATCGTAAAAGTACAGGTAATAATATACTCTTTCTAGTCGAGAATGGCAGTTTCCGTCAATACATGGTCAGTAATGAAATCTATTCGGTTGTATCTAATCTATCGGTCATAGATGCCAGAGTGTCTAAGGGTTCGATAAATTCGAATCTAAATAGTTCCTTGAATTCAAGTCTCAATCCTTCTGGAAATCTCAATGTTCCTAATAGTTTAAGCCCGAACAATTCTGTGAATTCGAGTTCTTCTGCTCCCCCATCGGCCAATCAACCACCCTTTTAAACACATAAACATAAAACACAGGG
>JADQBO010000048.1 GCA_016278585.1 Desulfosporosinus sp. | reverse complement strand
TCCTCTGCTTACACGCAGGAGATTTACTTTAGGCATGGAACTTATAGGAAAGAGGCGTGATGTATGGGTGCGATTCGTACATTAGGATATGACGGGTTTAGTTGAACTTGGCGTAATGATCGTAAAGTTGAGGGCAGCGTACGCGAAGGAGGGCCGGGTATGACCAAGAAATTTATCTTAGCTTTAGACCAAGGCACCACTAGCTGTCGGGCAATTTTGTTTAATCATGAGAGTGAAGTCATTGGGGTGGCCCAAAAGGAGTTCACACAGTTTTATCCTCAGCCTGGATGGGTGGAGCATGATGCCGAGGAAATCTGGAGTACTCAATATGGAGTCATAGCCGAACTGCTAGCTAGGACAGGAGTATCACCAGAGGGAATTGCCGGTATTGGGATTACCAATCAACGAGAGACGGCCGTAGTATGGGAAAAGACTACCGGAAAGCCTATCCATCCAGCGATTGTGTGGCAATGTCGCCGTACGACAGAGATTGTAGAAGAATTAAAAGCAAAAGGATGGGAGGAAACAATCCGTTCAAAGACGGGTCTGGTTTTAGATGCCTACTTTTCAGGTACGAAAGTAAAATGGCTGCTAGACCAAGTGAAGGGTGCCCGAGAAAAAGCGGAGCGTGGAGAACTGTTATTTGGGACCCTTGATACATGGTTAATCTGGAAAATGACCAATGGCAAAGTTCATGTGACGGATTACTCCAACGCTTCACGCACCCTTCTGTATAATATCCACGAGTTAGAATGGTCAGAGGAAATTCTTGCTGAACTTGGAATTCCCAGAAGCATGCTGCCAGACGTTAAACCATCAAGCTGGGTATACGGGCAAGCAGAAATAGGGCTATTCGGCAAGCATTCGATTCCGATCTCTGGAATTGCAGGGGATCAGCAGGCAGCTTTGTTTGGACAAATGTGCTTTGAACCTGGTATGGCCAAAAATACTTATGGAACAGGCTGTTTTATGTTGATGAACACAGGAGAGCGGGCAGTACCCTCTAAAAATGGGTTACTAACTACAATTGCCTGGGGTCTAGACGGGAAAGTAGAGTATGCCTTGGAGGGAAGCGTGTTTATCGCGGGGGCAGCAATTCAATGGTTAAGGGATGGGCTCAAACTCATTGAGTCAGCTCAGGATTCTGAGGTTTTGGCAAGCAAGGTCAAGGATACAGACGGAGTCTACGTTGTTCCAGCTTTTACCGGACTTGGGGCCCCGTATTGGAATATGCGCGCACGAGGTGCAATTTTTGGTTTAACTCGGGGAAGCACTCAGGCTCACCTGATTCGAGCGACCTTAGAAGCAATGGCTTATCAGACTAAAGATGTCCTAGGGGCGATGGAAAATGATGCAGGGATGACTCTCCAGACCTTACGAGTAGATGGAGGCGCTGTTGCAAATAATTTATTAATGCAGTTTCAAGCGGATCTTTTAGGAGCTAATGTCGAACGTCCTCAAGTCATTGAGACAACGGCGCTGGGGGCAGCCTATTTGGCTGGTTTAGCAGTGGGCTTTTGGCATAATCAAGGGGAAATCCGCACAAGTTGGAGAATGGATCGTTGTTTTAAACCTGAAATGCCTGAGGAGCGGCGGACCAAACTCTATCGGGGATGGCTTAAAGCGGTTGAACGGAGTAAAGATTGGGAGGATTAAGGCAGGAAACTGGATTTGAATAGAGAATTACTACATAGACTAATTAAAGCTCATAAGAGTAGGAAGTTTATTTTCACGGTATACTAGTGAATATTTAGGGTCTAATTAAAATTGTCGGCCCCCCAACCCTTGGGTCAAGTGAAAGGGGATTTTTGTATGAATAAAAAAAGCGTCAAAGACGCGGAGGTACGCGGAAAACGGGTGCTTGTCCGGGTGGATTTTAATGTACCGTTAAATGAACAAGGACAAATTACGGATGATACTCGCATACAAGCCTCTCTACCGACTATTTTGTATCTGGTAAGAGAAGGTGCGCGGGTTATTCTTGTTTCCCACCTTGGGCGTCCCAAGGGACAAGTCAATCCAAAGTATTCTTTAGCACCCGTTGCAAAGCATTTAAGTGAGCAATTAGCCCAAGATGTGTCTTTTGCCAAAGATTGCGTAGGGGATGTAGCAAGGGAAGCCGTCAACAAGCTGCAAGACGGGCAAGTCCTCTTGTTGGAAAACGTCCGTTTTCATGCCGAAGAAGAAAAAAACAACCCCGAATTTGCCCAGAAATTGGCCTCTCTGGCGGATCTTTTTGTCAATGATGCCTTTGGAACCGCTCATCGTGCCCATGCTTCAACTGAAGGGGTTACACACTATGTCCCGGCTGTTTGTGGATTCTTAATGCAAAAAGAAGTTGAATTTATGGGCAATGCTTTAGAGAGACCAGAACGTCCCTTTGTAGCTATTATTGGCGGTGCCAAAGTTAGTGATAAGATCGGCGTTATTGAAAATTTATTGGACAAGGTTGATTCTTTGATTATCGGTGGAGGTATGGCGAATACCTTCCTGAAGGCTCAGGGATTTAACGTGGGCAAATCCCTTCTCGAAGAGGATAAAGTAGAGTTGGCAAAACAACTTATTCAGAAAGCCAAGGC
>JADQBO010000169.1 GCA_016278585.1 Desulfosporosinus sp. | reverse complement strand
GAAATCAAGGTCTTTCCCGCAGATGCTGTAATTTTAGCCACAGGTGGTCCGGGAATGGTTTATGTACGTAGTACCAACTCGACTATTAATACCGGGTTTGCGGCGTCCACTGTCTATATGCAAGGGGCCACCTATGCCAATGGTGAATTTGTTCAAATCCATCCTTCTGCCATTCCCGGGCGGGATAAATTGCGTCTAATGTCTGAATCGATCCGGGGAGATGGTGGACGTGTTTGGGTCTATAGAGACGGAAAACCCTGGTATTTTCTAGAAGATTGGTATCCGGCGTATGGGAACATGGTACCGCGTGATATTGCGACGCGGGCTATCTTTAAAGTCTGTGTTGACATGAACCTAGGAGCGGACGGAGAGAACAAAGTTTATCTGGATATTACTCATTTAGATCCCCAGGATATTGACCGCAAACTTGCTGGAGTTGTTGACATATATGAGAAGTTCATTGGAGACGATCCGCGCAAGGTTCCAATGGAAACATTCCCAGCTGTGCATTACTCCATGGGTGGTCTATGGGTTGATTATAACCAAATGACCAACATACCGGGCTTATTTGCTGCAGGAGAGTGTGAATATCAGTACCATGGTGCCAATCGCTTAGGAGGTAACTCTTTAGTGGCTGCCTTATATGCTGGTATGGTAGTCGGACCTAAAGCGTTTGAGTATAGTAATAGCCTTAAGAAAAGCTATACTGACGTGCCGGCATCCCTATTTGAACGAGCCAAAGATCAGGAAATTGTGAACCAAAAGGGTTTGTTTGGGATGCAGGGTCAGGAAAATCCGTATAGATTACATCAAGAACTCGGAAAGTGGATGGTGGATAATGTCACAGTTGTCCGCACTAACGAAGGATTATTGGCAACTGACCGAAAGATTCAAGAACTGATGGAACGGTATAAAAATATTGGGGTAGGGAACGGTGCTGAGTGGGGCAACCAGATTGTTCCGTTCACACGTCGTTTATGGGGTATGCTTTCTTTGGCCAGGGTTATTACACTAGGAGCCTATCACCGTAATGAAAGCCGAGGTGCCCATTATAAACCGGATTATCCAGAGCGTGATGATGAAAATTGGCTTAAGACGACCAAGGCAGAATGGACGCTGGATGGACCGAGTTTTAGTTATGATCCCGTTGACACTAGTTTTATTAAACCTCGCAAGCGACGCTACGATGTGGCGAAAGAGGTGACTGTGTAAATGCCTATGGATATGAAAGAGATTAAATTAGTGATTAAACGTCGAACGAAACCTCAGGCGACACCCTACCTAGAGGAGTTTTTGATCCCTTATTTCCCGAAAATGAATGTTGTTGCAGCTCTGATGGAAATTCAGAAGAACCCTGTTAATGCCAAGGGTGAAGTCACTACCCCAGTAGCTTGGGATTGCAACTGCCTAGAGGAGGTATGTGGTGCTTGTACCATGGTAATTAATGGTCAAGCCCGTCAGGCATGCTCTGCTTTAGTGGACCAACTGACCCAACCCATTCATTTGGCTCCGCTCACTAAGTTTCCAATAGTTCAAGATCTTGTGGTCGACCGCAAGGTTATGTTTGATAACCTACGTAAAGTTAAAGCTTGGATTGAGATTGATGGCACACATGATATGGGCCCAGGGCCAAAGGTTTCTCCAAAGGTTCAGGAGCAAGCATATGCTCTTTCTAAGTGTATGACTTGTGGTTGTTGTATGGAATCCTGTCCAAATGTAAACTCCAAATCAAAATTCATGGGTCCTGCGCCGATTGCCCAGGTGGATCTGATGAATGCTCACCCTACAGGGGCCTTGCAACGTGAGAGAAGGCTGGAGGCCTTAATGGGTGAAGGGGGGATCGCCGATTGTGGCAACGCCCAAAACTGTATTAAAGCTTGTCCTAAGGAAGTCCCTCTAACTCGTTCGATTGCTCGCCTTAATCGGGCCACCACTCTTTTTGGGATTAAGGGTTGGTTTAATAAGTAAAGAACCCTTAGAGGTAGAAATCTTCAAAGGTGCGGTGCTTAAGTTTACCTATGAAAGGACAGATGGTATGGAACTGAATCAAGTTTCGACGGATGTTTTGATTATCGGTGGTGGCTTAGCGGGGTTAAGCGCTGCAGTAGAAGCTGCTGGTACGGGGCGGAAGGTTTCTATGGTAAGTAAAGGAAGGGTTGGGAGGTCTGGAAATACGGTTATAACTCAAAATAATATGGCGGTTGTCTGGAAAGGAACTCGAACCGATGATTCAGCAGAGCAACATATTGAGGATACTTTGTCTGGCGGGGGGACTCTTAATGGGCTGGATTTAGTCCAAGTATTAGCAACTGCAGCGGCAGAGACTATAACTTGGCTAATGGAACAGGGTGTTCAGTTCCAAAGGGATCAGGACGATCTGCTTATTAAAGGTTCGCCGGGTCATTCTCGTTTACGTACCATTCGAGCGGTTGGAGTGTCTCAATCCAACCGTACTCTAGGACTGGCCTTTTCCGTTCCATTGGCGGACAGGGCCAAAGCCCTTGGTGTTGGGTTTTTGGAAATATACTAATCATAAGCTTATTATTAGGGGTGGTCGGGTATCTGGAGCGATTGGGTTG
>JADQBO010000262.1 GCA_016278585.1 Desulfosporosinus sp. | reverse complement strand
GAACGAAGGATTCCGGCGAGAGATAAACGAACAAAGCATCAGATTGTTGCTCAAGACCGCGCATATTTATTCTCCTGGAATATCAGCTTGTTATGCGCGCCATGATAGCACAAAACTGTGTCAAAATGGTCCTAAATACTGATAGTTTTTCAAAGACCTGTTATAGCCTCCTTTATTTGGTGTATAACGGTGTGGGAGATCACCCGACTGGTTTTTAGGCCAGGTGCATCTCCCTGGTTGAATCACTTCAAGTGTTACGTTTATCTCTAGTTGATAATCCGGACCTTATATCGCCTACATAATAAAATTCTTTCTTTTTGAAATAGCTAAATAAAAAGCTAGCAAAATCCAAAAACTTGTATAACTCATTCGCAAACAAATATTCAGCTGTGTTCTGCTTTATAATATTGGAACCAAGCAAGTTTGTAGCTTCATCAGAATCAATTACAAAACCATGGTCTTTGTAATGATTAACGAAATGATTAGCCAAACTTTGCGCAGTACTAGGAGCAGGAAATTTTTTACCTGCCAATAATCTCTCCGCATATTGTGATGCTGATTCACTGACCCGTTCAAAGTATCCTAGATCTTTTAGGTTCAGGTTGTCAGTTAAGTATTTTGCAAACATATCGGCTGAGTCTGGAAATCGGCAAGCCAAACCCGCCAAGGTATTCAGGGCGCTTGATAGGCCTAGAGCGGGATAGCCGCCTATTTGGGGGTCAATCGGGCCAAGTTCACTCATCAAGCCCATGTGTATTTCGTCAGCGCCAAGCGATATTAAAGTTGCCGCAGATTTGGCGCGACGCGGGATTCCTACTACAAATTTCTTCTTAGTCAGACTTTTACACGTTTTACTGATCAAATAAGCAGGTTCGATTTGGCCACCACCGCTATGCAATATCAACAAAATATCTTTTTTATCAGTTGCACTGGAAGCAGCTTCGTAAATTTGATTTGAATGATATCTACTTATAGATCTAGTTTCGTCATACAAGAATACAATGTTATAGCTTGCCATGTTATGGGATTGAATTAATGACTCAATATATTTTGACAGAGATATTTTGATGAAATCCTCATTCTCGTTTTCTGTGAACAGCGCTACTAATTGTGAGGGGTCTCTCAGGTCATAAGTTTTTTCATCCGCCTTTTCTGAAACATCTTCCTTGACTCCAGGAGTTACAATTGTAGTCGGTTTTTTGAGGCTCTTCCCTGCCATAAATTCCTCCTTCAGAATTACCCAACGGCTGTGAGCACACCGGCATGGCCGGTGTTGCGCTTTGTTATGCATCGTCTTTATATCTGTTGGAGCTCTTGCCTCATTTGCTCCATGAGCTCGACAAGTGCTTCTTTCATCTCTAACCCTTTTTGCCGGATGGTGTTCGTGTAGGCATCAACCTTCGGCTGATCGCCCAAAATTGCCGTAAATTCGTTTAAAAACTGCTGCGAAAGTTGAAATGACTCGCCGTAAAGCTTCTCTAGCCGTGTAAGGATCTCTCCAAGTGCCTCTCCGGCCACCAATTTAAGGCAATGAGTCTCGGCTTGTATTTTCATGTAGTCTTCCATTCCATCAGCGAGGATGGCGTGTACTTGATCACTAAATGCCAGAATGGCTTCGTTTCTCATGTTTTGGTCATTTCCTGCCTCAAGCATCGACTTCAGATAGGCTGAAAATAGTGGTTGCATCCTCTTGGGTATTTCCGCGTTTTGTTTTTTATTAAACTCGTCAACCATGCGAAAATACTTCTCGAATTGCTCGGCTTTCATTCCGTAAAGCTTTTTCCTTTTCTCAAATTCGAGTTCCTTTTCATGCTCGACTTTAGCTTTTAACTGGATCAACTCTCTTTCGTGTCTCTGCTTATTGAAATACATCCACCCTACCAGCAAACAATTCACTAATGCCGAAGCCCAGCCGAAGAAGGCCAAATTACTTTTGTAGATGCCGTAAATGGTCTCTATCATTTTTCCTCTGATTTAAAGGCTCTGGGAGAGGCTTCTGGGGTCAGGCTTGACAGATTGCAACTTCAAGCTCAGAGAGGCTTCTGGGGTCAGGCTTGACAGATTGCAACTTCAAGCTCACGCCGCACCCGTCCTAACCTTTCAGCAATTCCTTGATCTATTTCTCGTCGCTGTTCCAGTCTTCTGACTACACCACCCATTGAATGAGACGTCTCGGCCGAACATCTTGGCAAGATCACTCAACGTTGCACTGCTGCCCACCTGAACCACCCATGCGGCCACTCCCCGTGCTTCGGATACCCATCACTTCTGCCCGGGAGACGCAAGCTCCTCTACCTTGATTAATGGATAGCGCGCGTCCACACCACGTAACAATCACCGCTCATTAGCACCATCATGTAAACATGGCACGACTATCTCAGGGCATACCGGCGCCGTCAAGACAGGAAAATCCTGATGGATTGAGGTGTTCTAAGTTCGATTTTAAGGAAGGAACAATCGCCCCTGGCGGGTGCGACGGCGGGACCTTACGCGGTGGGGATCACAACGTCACGGATGACATGCCGATACATTCCCTGATAAATCTACTGACCTACAACTAGCTTCCCGATTGCGGCCCA
>JADQBO010000417.1 GCA_016278585.1 Desulfosporosinus sp. | reverse complement strand
GACAACGAGATGGCTAGGATGATTAAAAAAGCCGTTTGTGGGATTAGTGTGTCTGATGACACCTTAGCGGTAGATGTTATTAAGCAGGTAGGTACCGCTGGTAACTTTATTAGCGAAGAGCACACCTTCAAACATATGAGAACACAGTCCAAGAGCAATGTTATTGATCGTAGAATGAGAGATGTTTGGCTGGCAGATGGAGGCAAGAACTTCACCGAAAGAGCGTATGAAGTGGCTATCTCCATTCTAGAAGATTATAAGCCAGAGCCCTTGTCAGAGAGCATTCAAGCCGAATTGCGTGCCATTGTCGAAGAAACAGAAAAAGAGTTTGGTGTCAATAGTTAAGCTAACGACCGAATAACTAAATATAAATGATAGTAATGAGGAGAACGAGCTAACAATTTTAGTTCTTCTCATTACTAAACAAATTTTCACTTAAGAATTCCGATGAAGTGTTAAACTTATTAACTTGGAAATAATCCATATTCAGATATATAAGCGTTTACTCGTATGAAATCTCCCAGTAGGATATAGATTCTATAAAACGTTGTTACATGGGCAATCTGAGCATCAAAATCCCGAGATTGACAAGTCCTGTTTTTGAAAACCTACTTTACAACAAAGTGTTAAGCTTGCGTTTTCATTACATTCATATAATGAGGCTGACGAATGATTGTCTTTAAAAGACACTTCATTTGAAGTAAAGATTTAGTACTTAAGGTGATATGCTTAGCAAAACCATTTAAGGAGTTGTGATTTAATAATGAAAAGAGATGCAATGACCAAGAAATTATTGGTTTTAGGGGTAGATGGCATGGATCCTAGAATATCCAAGAAGTTCATGGACGAAGGAAATATGCCAAACTTACAGAAACTTCTTGCAAGAGGCACAGCCAGAGCAGACATGGGCCATTTAGGTGCCGTGCCAACGATTACGCCTCCATGTTGGACAACGTTAGCAACGGGTGCTTATCCTGGAACACACGGTATTACCTGCTTTTGGCGACAGTCACCAGATAGCTTAGATGCAGTTGTATATAACATGGATTCCAGAAACTGTGAAGCTGAACAGTTATGGAATGTAACGGCTGAAGCCGGTCTGAAAACCTTAGTATGGCATTGGCCTGGTTCTGCTTGGCCACCGTCCAGTGACAGCCCAAATTTAAGCGTTGTTGACGGAACCCAGCCTGGTTCTGTTAACATGGGTGTAGCACAACTAGATTTTGAAAAAATCATCGTTGCTAATGAGGAAATTACAGAAATACAATATGCTCCAAAACTTGAACGCCCTGCTGGAGTTGGCTGTATTATTTCTGATCTGGGTGCCATTACTGAAGATGAAGATAAAGAAGAAGCTACCGATATGCTGGAAATATGGTACGGCGAAGCTGCCATGAAAGGCGCTGAAATCCGTGAATATATCATGGGACCAGAAAATATGGAAATGGTCATTGAGGCTATTCCTCATTATGATTTAGTCAATTCCCCTTTGAAAGATGCGGAAGGCTGGGCAGCTGCACCGGTAGATGCCAGAGAATTTACTATTTTAACCTCAGATGGTATTGTAAGACGTCCAGCGCTTATTTTAAAGAATGCTGATGGTATCTATGACCGTGTAGCTATTTATAAAAATAAGAAGGCCGAGAAACCAATTGTAGAATTAGAAGTCGGGAAAATGGTTTCCGGTATTGTGGATGACATTAATAAAGATGGTGTATTAAAACCTGCATGTCGTACTATGAGAGTTCTAGAACTTTCTGCGGATGGTAAAGAGGTTAAAATGTGGATCAGTAACGCATTGGATGTTTCCCAAGACAAATTATGGCATCCCAAAGAATTATTAACAGATATTGTAGAAAATGTTGGTCCGGTTCCCCCTGTTAGCTTGGTTGGGGGAGAAGATGCTTACCTGGTTGAGAATATTTTTGAACCAGCTTGGGATACGTATTGTCAATGGCAAGCAAATTCTTTAAATCATTTAATTAAAAATCGAGATTTCGAGGTAGTATTCAGTCATGTGCATAATATTGACTGTGCAGGTCATATGTTTTTTCATTTAGCGAAAAATCTAGAGCGCTGGAGCTATACTGATGAGAAAGCAAATCAGGAATTTATCCGAAGGTTCTATATTCAGACAGACAAATATATAGGCGAATTTTTACATCTGTTAGATGAAGACTGGACAATTTTGCTTGTAGCTGACCATGGTTTACTGGTAGGGGAAGAATTCCCACCACAAATTGGTGAATATGGCGGTATTAATATTCAAGTAATGCAGGAGCTAGGCTATACCGTTATGAAAAAAGATGAAAAAGGTAATAATTTGAAAGAAGTAGATTGGGAAAAGACAACAGCAGTTCAGTCTCGAAGTAACTATATTTATATTAACTTAAAAGGTCGTGATGCTCAGGGCATCGTTGACCCAGCGGACAAATATAAACTGGAAACAAAAATTATGTCTGACCTGTACTCGTATAGATATAAAGGACAGCGTGTTATCGGGCTTGCAATGCGGAATAAAGACGCTGTAGTATTAGGAGCAAACGGTCCGCAGTGTGGTGATATCTTCTTTACAGTTGATGAGGGATT
>JADQBO010000074.1 GCA_016278585.1 Desulfosporosinus sp. | reverse complement strand
CTTCCCTTGATCTCACAGACAGTCAAACCCAAGTTTTCACAAACTAAACAATAAGGTAATAAGTTGGTGTCAGGCACGGGCACCATAGAATTCATTGCTGAACTAGCAGCACAAGCAGCTCAGGGGAGATTAAAACTTCTATTTAAAAAGCTTGCACGCATTCCTTTAATTGCGATCGACGAGCTAGGTTACCTAAAAATGGATAAAGAAAAAGAGAGCTTATTCTTTCAATTTATCCGCCACAGATACGAAAAAATAAGTTGGTGTCAGGCACAGGCACCCGGGCACCTGACACATCCAGATTATTCTGTCGGGGCTTGGACGGATTCATAAACTGTTAAGGCTATTTTCCGAGAAAACTCGGACAAAATTGCAAAAAAATAGTAATTTATGCATTAATATATGGTAAAATAAAATAATTTGATATTTCTAATCAACTTGCTTTGTTTCTTACAGAAAGGATAAACAACATTTTTAATCATATACTATAAGGAGGAAGCGTCATGGAGATGTACAAAGAAGATAACTTTTTTGAAAATGAGGATGATTTATCAGAGGGTGAGGATATAGTGGAATATGATATAACAACCAGCCCACGAGATTTAACTCCCGCAAATATTATTGATATGATTGATTCTGGTATTATAGAAATACCTCTGTTTCAACGTAACTATGTTTGGGATATTAAAAAAGCATCCAAATTGGTTGAATCACTTATTCTTGGATTGCCGGTACCGGAACTCTTTTTCTACTCCGAAGGTGACGAGAACACCACATATAAAATTATTGACGGACAACAAAGGCTTATGTCAATTTACTTTTTTATTAAAGGCCGATTTCCTAAAAGTACGGATTCCCGTATAAATATCCGAAACACTCTTAATGCCGGCGGTGATTTTGATTCTTTATTGCCTGACAATACTATTTTTCGGGATTTTGTTTTGCAATTATATGACAATGATGATCAAAAGCCTAGCAGATATCATGGAAAAAAATTTTTAACATTAGACAAAGACACTCAAATAAAATTTAGGTTGCGTCGATATTTAAGAACAGTTGTTGTTCGACAAAATAAACCTGATAATAATAGTTCTTCTATGTTCGAAATTTTTAATCGCCTCAATACGGGGGGGACCCCACTTAATCACCAAGAAATTAGAGCAAGCTTATACTATTGTAAATTTTACGAAATGTTGGTTGAACTTAACTCTGAAAATAAATGGCGAAATTTATTAGGCAAACCCTGTCAAGACTTGCATAGTAACGATATTGAATTGATATTGAGATCATTAGCTTTAGTACAAGATGGGGATGATTATTCTCCTAAAATGGTAAGTTTCCTTAATGCGTTTTCACAAAAAAGCAAGTCATTTAAAATGACGCATGTGGAATATCTCAAAAATCTTTTCTTATCTTTCATTGATTCGTGTTCTTTATTAGAATATAAGGCGTTTTTTAGAAATAGTAGATTTTCCAAAACATTGTTTGAGTCAGTATTCGTTGCTGTGTGTAAAGATAGCTTTAGTAAATACGCATTATTAACATCTAAAATTGATAACGAGAGTTTTGAAACGCTCAAAAATGATGATTTATTTGTTTCTTATTTACAATCTGGTTCTTCTTCAAGCGAGAATATAGAGAAAAGAATATCAAGGGCTTCAGAAATTATTAAAATAATTGAGAATTGCGATGAGTAATTCTACCCCCTTTTGCCAATTAGACAAACTTATTTGTGAATATGAAGAAGATACAAAAACTATTCGAGCTGATAAATTGATAATTCTCAACTATCCAAAACTTTTTGTAATGAGCTCCGCAAGTTTATTTGAGCATTATATTAAAAATAGTATAAATGATTTTATTATTTCCCCATCATCACCAATTAGCAGAACATATCCAAATCTACATATACTTTTACAAAGACGATCCAATAAGCCAATAACTGACAACATATTTGCAAAACTTGAGGGATATGAAAATAATGGTGTTGAAACTTTAAACGCTGATCCATTTTTTAATCTTTTTGGGGGACAGGCTTTTAAAAACAATGTGGAAAATAATTTTAATACTGAACGCTCTAATCATGCTAATGAAATTAACACAATTATCACGGGACTTCAATCTCTTATCGGTCAGGACAATCGTTATGATTTGGATTATGCAAAGAACAGCGACATTAAGGATAGGCTAACTCAGTGCACTTTTGACATATCGGAGAAGGCGTTTTTAAGTTTAAAGCTGAGAAGGAATAGGGTTGCCCATAATTTCATAAGTGGACTCTCTGATTCTTTTGAAGATGTTAGAAATTTTTACTACGATGCACGTTTATACGTTGCCGCTTTACAAACAACACTGGAAAACCTAACAAGCAAGCCAACATGATCTTTCCTTAACCATTTCTATATATGGAAAACTTTTTTATATTTTGGCATTATTGTTTTAAGTCCAGCCGAAATAACTTCAGACTACCTAATAAGACACCTTCAGCAATAGAACCCTGTATAACAAAAAAGCCTTGAGCGCACATCGTGCCTCAAGGCTTTCGATTTCATTATGTTCGTAAGCGTCAAACCGAACGTATCTAGAAAGGGAGCACTCCCTTTGAGATAAT
>JADQBO010000303.1 GCA_016278585.1 Desulfosporosinus sp. | reverse complement strand
TTATTAGAGAATCAGGTGTTTTGGTTCCTCAGAACAGGGTAGCTCGAACCCCAGAAGAAGCTGTGGAAAAGGCTCAAGAAATCGGCTATCCAGTCGTATTAAAGGCATTAGTTCCGGTAGGAAAACGAGGTAAAGCAGGAGCCATCAAATTCGCCGGAAACGATAAGGAAACGGCTATTTATACTCAAGAACTTTTAGATATGCATGTGGGTCTTTTTCCGGTAGACAAAGTCCTTGTGGAAGAAAAGATTCCTATTGCCGAGGAATGGTACTTATCAATTGCCATAGATAAAAAAGCCCAATGTCCGGTAATTATCGCCAGTCTTCACGGTGGAGTGGACGTCGAAACTTTAAATAGGGAACAGCCTGAAAAAGTTTGCACTCGTTATATTGATCCTATTCTAGGTATGGCTGATTTTGAGGCTAAAGAGATTTGGTCTGAGCTGGGTCTTAGTGGGAAGTCACTGACTTTAGCAACTCAGACACTTGTGCGCTTAGTTCGGGTTTATCTAGAGAAGGATGCTACTATTTTAGAAATCAATCCCTTAGTGATCACCGATAATGGCGATGTGATGGCCGCGGCTTCCGTAATGAGTATCGATGATAGTGCCATGTATCGCCATCCGGAATTAGCTGGTATGGTGCAGTTAGGTAGTGAACGCACCTGGCGTCCCCTGACCGAGTTAGAGAAGCAAATGGTCGAGGTCAATGAAGCAGATCCTTATCGTGGAACAGCGCGCTATACAGAGATGGATGGTGGGGATATTGGCTTTTTATGTGGCGGCGGCGGAGGGAGCTTACTCGCTTTTGATGCTCTCGTTTCCTTCGGTGGAAAGCCAGCGAATTATAGTGAAGTTGGAGGAAATCCACCAGAAAGAAAAGTCTATGGTATAACCAAAGGGATACTCTCTAAGCAGGGGGTTCGTGGTTTGTTTGTGGCGCATAACATTACGAATAATACTCAGGTTGACGTTATGGCCAAAGGAGTAGTCCAAGCCTTACAGGAGTTAGGTAAGGATCCTCATACATTTCCTGTGGTCGTGAGGGAAGCTGGAGTCAATGACCAAGTGGCTAAGGGGATATTTGCGGCAGCGGGTATTGAATATTTTGGGGAGGATGCTAGTATTACAGAGGCTGCTAAACGGATGGTTGAACGAATTAAGGCTCTTGGTGAGGTAGGAGGGGAGTTTTAAGATGTCTATTTTACTAGATGTAAATTCAAGAATCGCCATCCAAGGTATTACCGGACGAGAAGCGGCTATGGTGGCAAAGCATAGCCTAGACTATGGTACGAAAATTTTAGCTGGGGTAACCCCGGGAAAAGAAGGGCAAGATGTTCACGGGATACCAGTTTACAATACGTTAAAAAAAGCCGTTAAGACACATAGCGTTAATACAACGGTGGTCTATGTCCCGCCGGCTTTTGTGTATGATGCCGTTCTAGAGGCTATAGCCACTGGAATAAATTTGGTCATTATCGCCACTGAAAATGTGCCTCAATTGGATGCTATGAGATTCTTGACTAGGGCAAAACAGGCTGGTGTTCAGGTCATTGGGCCAAACTCTGTAGGTATGATTACTCCGAAGGATCGAGTAAAAGTCGGGGCTATTGGTGGAGATAAGGTTGAGCGTTGCTTTGTGCCTGGTCGAATAGGAGTTATTTCCCGAAGTGGTGGAATGACGGCAGAGAGCTCATGGATGGTAAAAAGGGCAGGTTTTGGGGTGAGTACCTCGATTAGCATAGGGGGGGATGCCCTGATTGGTACATCTATTAAAGACTTACTTATGCTTTATCAAGCAGACTCTGAAACGGACGCTGTTGTAACTTTTTCGGAGCCGGGCACACATTTTGAGGAAGAAGCAGCAGAGTTGCTTAGTAGGGGCGGATTTACTAAACCGTTATTTTGTTTTATTGCTGGACGATTTACGGAGAGCATGCCGGAAGGGACGGTATTTGGTCATGCAGGCGCTATGATTTCAGGGGGATCAGGTAAACCATCTCAGAAAATGAGACGATTACGTGAGGCTGGCGCTCATGTGCTAGAGCACTTTGATGATTTAACAGAGATGATGCAAAAAATCCTTTCGCCTAGTATTACAATGAGTGACTCAAATTAGATAAGCAACATAGCGTTTAGTATATTAGATCTCAGCAAATTGTTTCCTGTTATTAGATAAAACTAGGGGATGTAATCAAACTTTTCTTAACCAAGTTTGTTACATCCCCTAGTTTTATCCGGTTATCAAAACCTTCACTTTTATAACATAAATAACATTTGAGCATACGTGGGTAGGGGCCAAAGTTCAGCATCGATCATCGTTTCGAGCTTATCGCCATCAGTTCTAAGGGCCTGCATGGCTTGGAAGACAACATCTCGGTAATAGACCCCTAGGGCATAAGCATCATTAGAGGCAGAACTAGCAGCTTGAATATTTTTTTCAAGAGTATCTAAATTTGCTCTAAAGGAAGCTAGTGTCGCACAGAGCTCGATAAGGAGGTTTTCGTGGACAGATACATCGACTGCACTCGAGGCAGATTTAATCGCATTGATGGAGTTCGCCAGTTGCGAAGAATATTTGAGAGCTGCTGGTATGATCTGATGTTTAGCCATG
>JADQBO010000336.1 GCA_016278585.1 Desulfosporosinus sp. | reverse complement strand
GGCATCAGTCCATCCATGGACAAGCCCTGCGGCGCGCTACGGGGCGCGAACCGTCGGCGCACGTCTGGAGCGCGGCTTCACTAAAGCATCCGCTTAGCAGACAAGCGCTCCTTCCGGGTGGTTTCAAGGGATAGGGATGTGCTTTGTAGAAAGGCGCTCTTTGGCTTGGCTACGGGGGAGGAGCGCTTTTCTGCTGTGTTAACCGTGCGAAGACGGTGTCTTCGTTTAGCACGCGTTTGAACGGGACGTCGCTGACGCTCTAAACGGTTCTAAGAGTATGCTAAACTGAGATCGAAGGTGATACTTCGATCTCAGTTTCTTTGGGTATAGCTTGTAGTGTTATTCTAGTATCTAGAACCTTAGTATTCTTTTAATGGTATGAGGAAAGGGAAAATTGATATTAGAAGAGACTAATGGGATGAAAAAGGAGATGATAATCATGTAAAAATTTGGTATAATATTAGGATCAGGAAACATGTATCCGATATATAGGCATAGGTTCTTGATATTTTAATGTAGAGATATACCTTTTCATAGTTCGCATAGAGAATGGACTTATGATCTTTTTTAAAGGAGGGGCTAGAATGTCATTACCTGTACAAAAGAGCAATAGTAGATATACATACGCCGATTATTTAACGTGGACCGAGGATGAACGATGGGAGTTGCTTGATGGAGTTGCTTTTAACATTGCAGCGCCCTCTCGGAGGCATCAGGAAGTTTCAGGTGAATTATTCTATCAAATTCGGGGTTATCTTGCCGATAAGCCCTGCAAAGTTTATTCAGCACCCTTTGAAGTACGGTTTAATGAATCAAAGGAAGAAGAGCAAATAAGGAATGTGGTTCAACCAGATATTACAGTGGTTTGTGACAAGTCTAAATTAGATGATAAAGGTTGTCTAGGGAGTCCAGATCTAATTATTGAAGTTATCTCACCAACATCTATTAGTCTTGATTATGTAAAAAAGTTAGCGCTCTATGAGAAGTATGGAGTTAAGGAGTACTGGATTGTTCATCCGATTGATAATACAGTGATGGTATTCATTTTAGGAGAAGATTATCAGTACGGGAAACCAGGTATTTATACAGAGGATACTCGATTAAAGAGTAGACTCTTCGTAGATCTTACAATCGATTTGAAACAAGTCTTCGGATAATAAAATTCAGGCAAAGGCTTATTAGATAAGATCAATTTAATTAAATTATTACCCATATTCATAAGGCGAATAATCAGGGCGAAGTCTAAAGGTCAAATCTGTCTCATAACTTATAATTGAACGAGACCGCAGGAGTAATCCTACGGTCTCGTTCAATTATTTTACCAAATTTAATTTTAATGAATTACTTCCATATTCCTTATTAGTTATCTAATGTTTTTGAGGATTGTGCAATGATCTATTTTAAAGCCCGTAATACTCTTCTATTGAAGTAAACTTAAACTTTTTCAACATGCGTATCAACTTTTGTTCGCATCCATTAACTCCATAATAATGAATAAGACTTTCTTTATGACTGAGGGTGAGGCGAGGTTGTTCTGGGTCGATTTCCCGGGGGTGGAGGTAGACGATCGCGGGATACCCTTCTTTGTTAACGGTTTTAATACATTGGGCGATTACGGGATAGGGAAGGACCCGGAAGTAAAAGCCTCCTGCGAAAGGGATATTCTTTGAAAAAACTCTTACTGTCGAGGAAGGGACTTCTAGAAGGTTGAGGGATTTACCGTTGTACTCCGGGTGGTAAGGAAAACGAGGGGCGGAGGGGAGGCCATAGAGATAGGTTTCAATCGGAAAGACGCTGGCATCGTAAACAAAGCCTAAGTCTTGGAGAATCTCCCAGGCCCAGAGGGATTTTGGGGTGATGGACCAGGAAGGGGCTCGGTATCCTTTGACCCTCGTACCGATGATGTCTTCAACACGTTTTTTAGCTTGGCTTACGTCCTCCTTGAAGACATCAGGCGTTTGTTGGTAAACAAGTTGATGGGCATAACCGTGGGAGGCAATTTCGTGGCCCGCAGCTGAAATATCCCGGATCAGTTGGGGATGTTTTTCGGCAACGTAGCCTAAGACGAAGAAGGTGGCTTTGGCTTTGTGTTCATTAAAGAGGTTTAATAAACGCTCCGTGTTTTGGACAATCCGTACTTCATACGTTTTTTGGTTATCAAAAACGTCATCGTGATAGTTAGCATGAAACCATTCCTCTAAGTCGATGGTTAATATGTTCTTCATTAGTTAAACCCTGCTTTCATCTAAGTAAGGATTAAGGAAGAGTTAAGAGAGTGAGTAAGCAAGCAGTAAGTAGGTAGGTTATGTAGGCGGTAGTAAAGTAAATAAAAGTAAGCGTATGTGTATTATCTAAATTACGTCGTAATCACCCATCGTTAGAAACCACTGATTTAACTTAAGGAACGGATCAGTTTCTTTTTTTTCTTCTTCTTCTTCGTACTTTCCTTCTTTAATTACCTCTTCTTTTAGGGGTCCCAGCCTGCGGTAAACTACCGGGAAGGGTTGAGGTTCTAAGGCTTTTGGACAAGTAAAGAATCCGTTGGCTTTGAGGATTCGGGCTTCTTCGGTATGAGACATCATTAGAGAACCGGCCAAATCCATGTTTCTATCGACAAAA
>JADQBO010000395.1 GCA_016278585.1 Desulfosporosinus sp. | reverse complement strand
CAGGTTGAGCCTTTGCGTCAGCCTCAGCAGACATTTCACCTTGTTCTACAGAATTCACCTTTTCCAACAACACATTTGGATCAAGATTGTGCATCTGCGCAGCATTAGCTAAGGTTTCATTGACAGAAAATGCACAGCCCAGACAGTGTAACCCCAATTCCTGCATAGCTTCCGCCGTCTTAGGATTCGAGGACATGACATCTTTAAGTTTCATATCTAGTGTAAATCGCATCTACTCATCTCCTAACCATGTATAAGCATCGGTAAACAACGCGTACATACATGTTTCTCTTCTCCTTGGTGAACATAGGCTATTACAGGCGTTAATTCGCTGGTAGTTCCACAATGAGCACATTCCAATTCAGGAGCCTCTTTTTTTACATTTGTCATAAAATGACCTCCTTCTTATAGTATGAGTTTAACATGGTTACTTAGGATTAAGTGTGACCTCGAACACATTACAGTGTGTATTTGAGCACGCCCTATTGAAAACAAAATTGATATCAGCCCTCAGTTTAAACCATTAGCCATCAAACTATACGGAGTTTATCTACTTATTTTCTTTTCTGATTTAAACGACTTACTAATAGTAAACTTTTGCAAGTGCAATGCTTAAAAAAACACGGCTTACCTCTTGAGGTAAACCGTGTTTTCTATTCCCCGAAATTGAGTTTTCAGTTGGCACAAAGATACAAAATGAACCCGATAGCTAAGTAGATTAAACCCATGATTAAGCGCAACGGCACTTCTCGCCCTTGAGTGTTTAGACGCTTTGCAGTGTAGTGTTTAAATTGGCCTTTCATTAGAATCCCCTCCAATATACGAGAGGTCGTTAATCTGCTTTATTCCCTGAATTTGCCACCCCTTTTCAGTTTGTACTAAATCCATAGAAAATAATGCCTGTTGTACATTTTGCACTGATGACGTCCATGAAACGCGCACAACGACATCCTGCGAACTTTCCAAATCAGCATTCATAAACTCTAATTTTTGTAAGGATAACATTGGGTCTTTGTTCATTTTAGACTCCCAGGCTTTAAATTCACTCTCATCTAAGGAACCCTTTGGTAAAATAAGTAAGTCACGTGCTAGATCAGTTTGACGTCGGTCCATTAACTTCCAAAACTGTTGAATTGTTGATCGTGGAGAATTCCCGTATTGAGGATCTGCCAAGGTGGATATCACTGCTTGAGGTGTTTTAAAGACGATGATCGTCATTAAACAGAAAAGCGATATCCCAAGTACCCATACATAACGACTTTGACGCATAATTTCCCTCCTTGCTTGTCTCTTACTATACATTCTAGGAGGGAAAGGTTCGTTTCAGACCACTTTAACCAAAAACTTTTCTTAATACATTAAGCACAAACTCCGGTAACCGGACATAATAAATACGCATAGTCTCCTTCCTCCTTTGCATCCTTTAATATCCATCACACAGTGGTAATGTATGCAGACAAAGTCGTGAATGACCTTTTAAACAGATTGGTAATTCTTTACTGCCTCTTCAAGTTGAGCAACTAGCAAACGTTCCTCCTCTGTATTTGCTGTAAAATATAGACGACCAATAATACCTGTTATCACTTTGAGAACATCTTCTAAAACTAACTTTTCCTTCATTGCTAACTGAGCACTCGTTTCAATTAAGGCAATACCAAATTGATGCCCTACTCCCTCCTTAATCATGCGAGTACAACTTTTTCCTAATAACCTCATGACTAAAGAAGCTTCCTGAACATCTAGTTGACGAACCGCATCAATCGTTGTCGTTAAGCCCTGAACCATACGTAATCCCACGCTATTCCAACTTACTTGTTGGTTATCCATCATATGTCCCCCCTAAACATTCAGTTCCCGTGCCATACTATATGCCTCACGGGTATTAAGGGTGAATAAAGAAACTTGTCTGGCCTCAAGGTTGCCGATTCTCGATGTAAGCAATGACTCGAACAAATTCGGGCGGAAAACAACGCCAATTCGATGGTCGATGTATCTCAACGAGAAGGGACCTTCCAAAAACTACATACGATAAGTTTCTTGATAGTACAAAAGCAGAGAAGGCAAATGCCCTCTCTGCTCTTTTTTCATTTGTTTTAAGTCCGCTTTACGTAGACTTCCGTAACACCCTTACTTACCCAACTTTGCCACCTTAAACGTAGAAACCATTAAGAAGGCTAAAATCATCATACTGGCTAGATAAATATACCAAGGCAACATATTACGGAATAAAATTAGTAGGGCCATAAAACCACCTGCGAAGGTGATCGGAACGCCAACAAAATAAGTTGTAATATTAAGCATATTAAAACGAGCTAATCGGACGGCACCACAGAGTGCAAAAATTGCAGCAATACTTAAACCGAAGTACCTTACATACTCAGACTGAGAGTACAAAATCGCCTGATAAGTAAGGATAGCAGGTGCTACCCCAAAAGAGACCAAATCGCTTAGAGAATCAAGCTCTTTTCCAAAATCAGAGCTCACAGATAGTCTGCGTGCTACCTTTCCGTCCAGACTGTCCATCAGAACAGAAAGTAAGATCATGGCAGCAGCTATCGTATAATCCCCTTCAATGACCAAGATTAGGGCTAGAAAACCAAAAAGCAAATTTGCCAATGTAAA
>JADQBO010000452.1 GCA_016278585.1 Desulfosporosinus sp. | reverse complement strand
TTACCACAGTCTTTCACCAATGGATGGGTGGTTTTCCACAGGATGAAGCCAAAGCCTTCGGGGTCATATCTTGGGGAGCGGTAACTGCGGCGTTAGGTAAGGCCTCAAAAGTAATCGTCAAAACGCCCCATGAAGCCCTAGGGATACCTACTAAAGAGGCTAATGCAGCAGGTATTCGCGCCACGAAACAGATTCTAACCATGTTGAAAGATCAATCCTTACCTATGACTCCAGAGCTTGCTCTTGAAGAGGAAATGATCTTAGCTGAAACCAGAGCAATCCTTGATCGAGTCCTTGATTTGGGCGAAGGAGACGCTGCAGTTGGTACAGTTCGGGCATTTCAAGCGGGAGTCATTGATGTTCCATTTGCACCAAGCCGGTATAATGCCGGGAAAATTCTTCCGGCTCGTGACACGGCAGGCGCCGTACGTTTATTGGATTTTGGAAATATACCCTTTGATGAAAAGATTATGGAGTTTCACCGTGAGCGCATCGCCCAGCGTGGCAGGGATGAAGATCGTGATCCCTCCTTCCAGATGGTGATTGATGATATCTATGCCATCGGAAAAGGAATGCTCGTTGGGCGACCAAGGGGTTAACTATTTAGGTCACCAGGTGAAACGGGGGGACAGGTGCACTGTTTCACCCCGCCCCCGTTTCGCTATTTTATAAAGGAGGACACAAGATGAAAATTGTGGACGTTATTGCTTCGCCTGGGCTTACAGGTTTTTATTTTGATGACCAAGTTGCTATTAAATCTGGTGTTACTCATGACGGCTTTACTTATCTTGGGGAACCGAAAACGCCTGGTTTTAAGGCGGTTCGTCAACGGGGTGAGTCTATTTCGGTTATGCTCATTTTAGAAGACGGGCAAGTAGCTGCAGGGGATTGTGCAGCTGTCCAATATTCAGGGGCTGGTGGCCGAGATCCGCTTTTTTTGGCAGAGGATTTTATTCCTATTATTTTGGGAGAGATTGCGCCTAAGCTCATTGGACAGGAATTGGATTCCTTCCGTAAATTGGTAAGTCTTGTTGAGACATCTAAACGCCAGAATGGGGAACGCTATCATACCGCGATTCGCTATGGAGTGAGCCAAGCTATTCTTGATGGCGTTGCTAAAGCTAAGCGAAAGACTGCGACGGAAGTGATTCTAGAAGAGTATGAGCTTCCAATGATTCTTAAGCCTGTCCCGATTTTTACCCAAACGGGGGATGATCGCTATGAAAATGCCGATAAGGCAATTATGAAGCGTGCTGGAGTCTTACCCCATGCGTTAATCAATAATGTGGAGACCAAGCTGGGTAAACAAGGGGAACTGCTTTTAGACTACATAAAGTGGCTGCGAAACCGGATTATGACAATCGGTGGAGAGGATTATCGTCCAGTCTTACACATCGATGTTTACGGTACGATTGGTTTAGCCTTTGAAGATGATGTGGAGCGGATGGTCAACTATTTTGTAGAGTTAGAAAAGGCAGCTTCACCACTGCATTTGCGGATTGAAGGACCGATGGATGCCGGAAGCCTAGAAGGTCAGATCGAGCAACTCAAAGCATTAAGAGTTGCCCTGAAGGCTCGTGGAGTCAACGTGGAAATTGTGGCGGATGAGTGGTGTAATACCTACGAGGATATTGTTATGTTTGTAGATGCTCAGGCTGCCGATATGGTTCAAATCAAAACTCCGGATTTAGGTGGGATTCAAAATACCATTGAAGCGGTTATCTATGCCAAAAAATTTGGAGTAGGCGCTTATGTAGGTGGGTCTTGCAATGAAACGGATTCTGGTGGAAGGACTGCGGTACATGTTTCACTGGCAACTCGTCCGGATCAAATGCTGGCGAAACCTGGGATGGGCGTCGATGAAGGGTATATGATCGTGCACAATGAGATGAATAGGACGCTGGCAGTGCTAAAGCGGGCTAAGGAATTACAATAGTAGATAAACTAAAGGACACAATTAAAGGGCACAACTAAAGGAGTAGACAACCAAAATGACTAAAATCGGTCTAACAACGACGGTGCCTGTTGAAGTCATATACGCTGCAGGGCATACACCAGTTGATTTAAACAATATTTTTATTACTAGCTCGGAAGCGATGAGTCGTTTGGAGGAAGCAGAGCTGGCGGGTTATCCGCGGAATGTATGCGGTTGGATTAAAGGTCTGTATTCCACGGCCTTGCGTACTCCGGATATAAAACGCATAGTTGCAGTAACACAAGGAGATTGTAGTAATACCCATGCTCTGATGGAGACCTGGGAAGTAGAGGGGATCGAAATTATTCCCTTTGCATTTCCCTATGATCGAGATCCTGATATGCTCCGTCTTCAAATGGACAAGTTAATTCAGGCGTTGGGAACTACCTGGCAGGACGTAATCCTGCAAAAGAAACGTCTAGATCGAGTTAGAGCATTGGCATGGGAAGTTGATCGATTGACTTGGGAAGAAAATCGGGTAAGCGGATTTGAAAATCATCTTAACCTTGTCTCCTGTTCGGATTTTAACGGGGATCCAGAGGGTTTTGCTCGCGAGATAGAGGAATTCATTCAGACTGTGCACACGAGGGAACCTTTATCAGAGCGTGTTCGTCCTGGATTGGGTGGCAAAAAGCGGGAAATTAGACTGGGTTTTATTGG
>JADQBO010000114.1 GCA_016278585.1 Desulfosporosinus sp. | reverse complement strand
GTCTGTGGATGAACTTATGGAAAATGGGTATGATTCCGTATTCATTGGCACGGGTGCTGGACTTCCGTACTTTTTGAATATCCCTGGAGAAAACTTAAATGGAGTTTATTCTGCTAATGAGTTCCTGACCCGGACAAATTTAATGAAGGGTTATAGGTTCCCAGAATATGCGACTCCTGTAAAAGTAGGAAAAAATGTGGCAGTTTTAGGGGCTGGTAATGTCGCGATGGACTCTGCACGTACTGCCTTCCGCTTAGGTGCAGAAAATGTTTACATCGTCTATCGTCGTTCGCGTAATGAGATGCCAGCACGTAAAGAAGAGCTTGAGCATGCGGAGGAAGAGGGAATTCAATTCCGCCTGTTAACGAATCCTGTTGCTATCGAAGGGGACGAGCGAGGATGGGTAAAAAGTTTGACCTGCTTACGTTACGAACTCGGAGAGCCAGACGCTTCAGGACGACGTGCTCCGGTTGCTATTAAAGGGTCTGAATTCGATATTCCCATGGACACGGTAGTTGTAGCAATCGGACAAGGGCCCAATCCTCTCGTAACGACATCGACCCCTGGCTTAGAGCTAAACAAGTGGGGTAATATTGTCGTTGACCAAGAAACCTTGATGACATCAAAGCCAGGTGTTTTTGCAGGTGGAGACATCGTAACTGGTGCCGCAACGGTTATTTTGGCAATGGGGGCAGGTAAACAGGCTGCTGCAGGTATCGATCAGTATCTAAAAGGGAAATAAACTCATTTCAGCTAATGTTAAATATCGAGTTATGGGTGTGGTAAGGTTTCCAGTGTTAGTTTTATAAATACTAACGCTGGAAGCGCTCACCTTCTGACAGGGACTATCGTCACGAAGCTGAGCTTGAACCCCTATTTATATAGCTGGTAAACTTGGGTGCACAAGTTTGTTTAATATCAGAATTTTGGAAGGAGTGTGTCTTTTGGCTCAATTACTAGATGGTAAAGCAGTATCCAAAATCCTTAAGGAAGAAATTCGGGTGGAAATCGCACAGTGGACCGAAAAGGGAGTTAAACCTAGACTTGCGGTGATATTGGTGGGAGATGACCCGGCTTCGGTAGTTTATGCACGATCCAAACAAAAGGTCTGCGAAGGAATAGGTATGGCCTTTGAACTCTTTGAAATGCCTGGAAGTACACCGGAAGCGGAAATACTGGCGAAGATCGAAAGTCTTAATAATGATCAAAGTGTTCATGGCATTATGATAGAACTTCCCCTTCCCAAGGGAATTCAAAAGGAAAAGGTTATGGCTGCAGTACGTCCAGATAAGGATGTAGATGGAGTTCATCCGATTAATCGTGGATATATCTTAAGCGGTGAGGAAGGGCTTTTCCCAGCCACCCCACAAAGCTGTATTGAGCTGCTATTGCGCTCAGGTGTAGAAATCGCTGGAAAACATGTCGTTATTGTTGGCCGAGGGGAAACTGTTGGCAAACCTTTAGTTTTCCTAATTCTTAAGCACAATGCGACTGTGACGATTTGTCACTCAAAAACTCCGGACTTGGGAGCGTTTACCCGTCAAGCCGATATTTTGATTGCTGCTGTGGGTCGTGCAAAGTTAATCAAAAAGGATATGGTCAAAGCAGGAGCGATTGTCGTGGATGCTGGGATCAATGAAATTCCTGGAGGAATTTGTGGGGATGTTGACTTTGTAGCTGTGCAAGATGTCGCTGAATTAATTTCCCCAGTACCAGGTGGAGTTGGATCCTTGACCACTGCCCTAATTATGCGCAATGTACTTAAAGGAATCGTTCTGCAAGGAGGGACTCGTTAATGGATATGAACAAAATTTGGGAGTGGACCACTGAAGAATTTTTGACCGTGTCTGCAAGTTCCTCGCCAACCCCTGGCGGTGGGAGTGTTTCTGCTTATGTTGGTGCATTAGCGGCTTCGATGACTTGTATGGTAGCTAACCTTACCATTGGTAAGGAAAAGTACAAAGAGGTTGAACCTCAAGCCAAAGAAATTTTAGCTGAGGCAGAAGCTCTCTTGGGCATGTTAAAGAGCGGATTAAGTCAAGATATTGCTGAATTCTCGAATTTCATGGATGTCTTAAAATTGCCAAAGGGCACTGATGAAGAAAAAGCTGCACGTGCTCAAAAAATGCAAGAAGTTTTGGTATCCGCTACGGATACTCCACTTGGGATTTCCCAAAACTGTTTTAGAGTTTTACAATTGGCACAGAAACTTGCTCCGATTGGGAACAAGGGTGCAATTAGTGATGTTGGAGTATCTGCTTATTTAGCGGAGAGTGCTCTGAAATCAGCAATGCTTAGCGTTGATATTAACCTTCCTGGGATCAAAGACGAAGGGTATCAAGAACGTGTTAAGGCAGAGCGAGCTAGACTGTTCGAACAAGCGGCTATCATCTGTGCTGATACATTATCAATCGTTCAAAGCCGAATGTAGTTAATCGAGGCTCGCGCCCCGAAGTGCCAGGTGCAATCAGACGGATTAAATAATTTATTATTGGATCTTTGGAAACAAACCTAGGCTGAGGTATTAATGCTCAGCCTAGGTTTTAATTATTTTAGCCATTCTTAAGACTCCACTCGTTTTAAGATCTTAAATGTTTGTTTCCAAAAGCGTTTAACTTAACGTTTTCACTCAGTTGCACATATACGGCCTTTTCGAACTTCGAACCTCGCCCATCGCCCATCGCGCCTCGAAACTATTTCCTCCTCTCTTTTCTATATGTTATGATAGACATTGAGGTGAAGGTTGTGCCGAAAATATGGACAGTTTCTGAGCTGGTAGGCCGAATTGGCCAAGTCCTACAGGAACGAGTGGAGTTACAAAACTGCTGGATTAGTGGTGAACTTTCGAACTTTAAAAACCATCGTGCTTCTGGACATTGGTATTTTACTCTTAAAGATGGGTCATCCAGCCTTAAAGGAGTTATGTTTAAAAGTCGCTCGGAACGCGTTCGCTTTGTCCCGTCAGATGGCTTAAAAGTGTTAATTCGTGGAAACATCCGTATGTACGAGCGAGATGGGACCATTCAGCTATATGCAGAAGAGATGGAGCCGAGTGGATTGGGCCAGCTCTATCTGGCGTTTGAACAGCTTAAGAAGAAACTTGCCGAGGAAGGGTTATTTGATCCGATACGCAAGAAGAGTATACCACGATTACCACGGCGTATTGGGATTGTCACGAGCCCAACGGGAGCAGCAATCCGGGATATTTTAAACATTATGGAACGTCGGCATCCAGGGATGTCGTGGGTCCTCGCACCTGCTGCAGTACAGGGAGAGGCCGCACCCCGTGAAGTGGCTCAAGCCATTGCTCGTCTTAATCGCCATGGGAGCGTGGATGTCATCATTGTTGGTCGTGGTGGGGGTTCTCTTGAAGAGTTATGGGCCTTTAATACCGATATTGTCGCCCGTGCTATCTCGGCATCCGTTATTCCAATTATTTCGGCTGTGGGACATGAAACAGATATAACTATCTCAGACTATGTAGCAGATCTACGTGCGCCTACTCCTTCGGCAGCAGCTGAACTAGCGGTACCGATACTTTTAGATTTAGAACTTCAGGTAGCGCAACTGCGGATTGGGCTCCAGGGGGCAATGGCTGCTTTAATTGAGCGGAAACGTCAGCTTGTGGAAGGGTTTGCTAACACAGGCCCGCTTAAAGATCCTTTCTGGCGTATTGATCAAAATCGTCAACGGCTTGATTCTCTACAAACGCGCCTTCAAGAGGGCATGACTAGATTTGTAATCAATAAAAATGGTATACTAAATTTATTGGCGGCTAAGCTTGATTTGCTGAGCCCTTTGGCCATTTTAGGTCGTGGTTACTCACTAGCTTATAATGCAGAAGGACTCCTTTTGCGCTCCGTGAACCAGGTGAAGCTTGATGATCAAGTTCAAATTCGTTTAGGAGAAGGAAGTTTACGCTGCCATGTGTTGGAGAAGGAGATTGATCTATGAGTATAGATAAATGGACGGATGACCTCTTTGGTCAAGAGGACGATAAAATAACTAACAATGCAACAGAAGAACCAAAATCTCTAGAGACAGGGCTTCAACATTTGGAGAGCATTGTAAAAACACTGGAACAAAAAGATCTTCCCTTAGAAAAGGCCTTGAGCTTATTTAAGGAGGGTGTGGGTCTAGTTCAGTATTGTTCTAACGTGTTGGATCAAGCCGAAAAACAAATGGAAATTTTGCTTGAAGGTCCGGACGGACAGTTACAGATTAAACCTGCTAGTTTTGATGGGGAAGGATGAACGTAAAACGTGTTTAAGGAAACCTTTCAACGCTATCTTACGATGATTGAACAAACTCTTACTCAGTTGCCGTGGGATAAGGGTGTTTTAAATGAGAGTATGTATTATTCTCTGATTGGCGGGGGCAAACGAATTCGTCCTGTGTTAGCTTTGGCTTCCGCAGAAACTGTGGGCGGGAATCCAGAAACTATGTTACGACCTGCTGTGGCTCTAGAGCTTATTCATACCTACTCATTAATTCATGATGATTTACCAGCGATGGATAATGATGACTATCGGCGGGGAAGATTATCTAATCATAAGGTTTTTGGGGATGCTCAGGCGATTTTAGCAGGAGATGCATTGTTAACGTATGCCTTCGAACTGTTGGCTGATTCGGAACTTGGTCAGCCTGAAAGGCAGCTGCGTATGATTCGAGAGGTTGCTGTGGCTGCTGGAAAAGACGGTATGGTTGGAGGACAGGTTGCGGATGTAGCCGGAGAGGGAAGAAACCTTACCTTGCAGGAAATTGAGGAGATTCATAAGGCCAAGACAGGTGCCTTACTAACGGTGTCTGCTCGGCTCGGAGGGGTTTTAGCGGGAGGCACGGAGGAGCAGGTTAGGGCCCTGACTGATTATGCTCAAGCCTTAGGATTAGCATTTCAGATTAAAGATGATATTCTAGATATAGTTGGAGATAGTAAAACTCTCGGCAAACCCACTGGAAGTGATCTCCGACTTGGTAAATCAACCTATGTTTCTTTGCTAGGACTGGAAGGAGCAGAGCAGCAATTACATACCCAAATCCTTAAAGCACAATCTGCCTTAAAGCCATTTAGTGAAGGGGCAATCTTTCTCAACCAGTTGGCACTCTATATTCAAGAACGCAAGCATTAAATGAGGTTGTTATTATGACTATAGTTCCAGGGGTTTTTCAGAATGCCATCCTTATTTCGGCCATGACTGCATGGTTTTTTGCCCAAATAATAAAAGTTATAGTTAATTTATTGTTAGTTAGAACTTTAAATTTTCAACTTTTATTTAGTTCGGGTGGTTTTCCAAGTTCTCACTCCGCAACGGTCAGTGCCTTAGCTTTAGGAATTGGGAAATACTATGGGTGGGATTCACCTATTTTCGCGGTGGCGGCTGTTTTTGGTATGATTGTCTTGTATGATGCTGCCGGAGTAAGACGCGCTGCGGGGAAACAGGCCGAGGTTCTTAATCAGTTAGTCGAACGTATATATCATGGACCAGATCGGGCACAAGAACAGTTAAAAGAATTAATCGGTCATACCCCTTTAGAGGTCTTTGGGGGCGTAATGGTAGGGATAATCGTTGGGCTTCTAATTTAGATAGTTGGAATGTCAATTTTATAATAAGGGACCTAATTACAAGGGGGCAAGAAGGATGGGACTACTGGAAAGGATTCATGAGCCAAAGGACTTGCGTGGGATAGAATTGTCTGAACTTAAAACGTTGGCGCAAGAGATTCGGCAAGAAATGATTGACGTGGTCTCCAAAAATGGAGGGCATTTAGCGCCGAACCTTGGGGTCGTGGAACTGACCTTGGCGTTACACCGGACATTTAATAGCCCTCACGATAAGATCGTTTGGGATGTTGGTCATCAGACCTATGTGCATAAGCTCTTAACGGGCAGATTGACTGAGTTTAAGACCATTCGCCAATATAAGGGTTTGTCTGGCTTTCCTAAACGGGGGGAAAGTGCCCATGACTGTTTTGAAACAGGTCACTCAAGTACCTCTATTTCCGCTGCAGTCGGGTTTGCCAAAGCTCGAGATGTTCTCCGAGAGAGTCACCATGTTGTGGCAGTGATTGGTGATGGAGCAATGACGGGTGGAATGGCCTATGAGGCACTAAACCATGCGGGTCATAGTGAAACTAATATAATCGTAGTCTTGAATGATAATGAAATGTCTATATCTGCTAATGTGGGAGCCATGTCTACGTATCTCAATCGATTAAGGACGGACCCTCTATATGATAAACGAAAAGAGGATCTTGAGTATCTTTTAAAACGTATCCCCGGGATTGGAACAAAAGTGGCTAAATTAGCTGCTAAAGCCAAAGATAGCTTAAAATACCTGCTTGTTCCTGGATTAATCTTTGAAGAATTGGGTTTCACATATTTAGGACCGATTGATGGACATGATCAAGCTTTGGTTGAACAAGTATTAGACCAGGCTAAAAATAAGAAGGGGCCAGTACTAGTGCATGTCGTGACATGCAAAGGGAAAGGGTACAAACCGGCGGAGGAAAACCCACATCTCCTTCACGGTATCGGTCCTTTCGATCCCGCTACTGGGAAGGTGACTAAGAAATCAGCACCTCCGACTTACACGGCGGTCTTTGGGAATACTCTTTGTCAACTTGCCAAGGGGGATTCAGAAATTGTAGCAATCACTGCCGCAATGCCAAGCGGGACAGGTCTAAATGAATTCGCTAGGGAATTTCCAACACGTTTTTTTGATGTTGGAATTGCTGAACAGCATGCTGTAACCTTTGCGGCCGGGTTGGCATTTGGAGGCTTGAAACCTGTTGTTGCTATCTACTCTACCTTTTACCAAAGAGCTTATGACCAAGTACTGCACGATGTCTGTTTACAGGAGGCTAATGTTGTGTTAGCGATCGACCGTGCTGGAGTCGTAGGGGATGATGGACCTACGCATCATGGGGTATTTGATATTTCTATTTTTAGGATTATTCCTAACTTAATCCTCATGGCCCCTAAAGATGAAAACGAGTTACGCCATATGCTTTACACAGCGTTAAACTATAAGGGACCCGTTGCATTACGCTATCCTAGATCAGTCGGGCAGGGCGTGATACTGGATGATAAGTTAACAGAAATCCCAATTGGCAAAGCTGAAGTTCTGAAAGAAGGTAGGGATGTTACCCTGATCGGAGTCGGCCCCATGGTACAAACTTGCCTCCTTGCGGCTCAGGAGTTGAGTCACCGTGGAGTAGACGCAGCGGTTATTAACTTAAGGTATATTAATCCTCTCGATCGCAAACTGTTATCACACTATGCGAAACTGACCAAAAAGTTTATTACGATAGAAGACCATTCTCTAAAAGGCGGTATGGGAACCGCGATTTTAGAATTTCTTGAAGAGGAAGGAATCGATGGAGTGACAGTTGAGCGCTTAGGATATCCCGGATTTGTGGAACAAGGACCGATTCCTAAACTCTTTACTGTCCATGGATTATCTGTTAAAGGAATAATGCAAGCAGCTGAACGATTAAGATTGTTTCGTCGCGCCGCACAATCCTAAGATAGTTAATTTTGCTCATGGATAAAGGACGGGATACTGTGGCTAAAGGAAAAGAACGAATCGATGTATTAATTGTTAAAAATGGATTGGCGACTAGTCGTGAAAAAGCAAAAGCAATGGTTATGGCGGGAATTGTGTTTGTCGGAGGACAACGGGTGGATAAGCCAGGCGTAGAGTTGGTTGAAAATGCTTTGATTGAAGTGAAAGGGGAATTTCTACCCTTTGTTTCGCGAGGTGGACTTAAACTTGCTAAAGCGTTAGAAACCTTCCCAATCTCGTTTCAGGATCAAGTTGTTGCGGACATAGGAGCTTCTACGGGTGGCTTTACAGATTGTGCTTTACAAAACGGCGCGAAACGGGTTTATGCTGTAGATGTAGGGTATGGACAGTTAGATTGGAAACTCCGAACAGATCCTCGGGTCGTTTCAATGGAGCGAGTTAATGCCCGTTATCTAACCAAAGACACTCTTCCTGAGACGATAGATTGGGTTGTATCTGATGTTGCATTTATCTCAATTACAAAGATATTTCCAGCCATGATTGCAATTCTTAAAGAGAGTGGTCAAGTAATGTCCCTAATAAAGCCTCAATTCGAAGCTGGACGAGAGCATGTAGGAAAAAAAGGCGTTGTTAAAGATGGAAAGGTTCATAAACAGGTTCTAGAGACCGTCCTAGGTCAGGCAGAGAGTATAGGATTTCAGGTCTTAGGGTTAGACTATTCGCCGATCCGTGGCCCAGAGGGAAATATAGAATACTTAGCTTGGTTGGGGTTACAAAACAAATCGGGAATAGATTGGCATACAGAGCTGGAACACGTGGTTCAAAACGCTCAGAAAGAGACGGAATAGTAAATGGAAAGAATCGTTGGTTTATGGCGCTATATGAGTAAACCGGAAGCCTTGACGTTGGCTCTTAAAATTGAGGATTGGTTCCAAGCTCGCGGGTGGGTCGTTTTAACAGAATGGGAAGATATTATTAAGCGCAACGTCCAATTTCTTATCTCTTTAGGTGGGGATGGAACTCTTCTTCAGGCTGCTCGAGAAGCTGCTACGTATCGGATTCCTGTACTAGGGGTAAATTTTGGGCGATTAGGGTTCTTATGCGAAATTGAACGAGAAGAAGTCTTTAGTGCCTTGGAAAAGATTTTGCATCAAGATTTTGAAATTCAAGAACGGTTAATGTTGCACGCCTCTGTTGAACGTAATGGTCAGGATAGTATTTCTCAATTAGTCTTAAATGATGTTGTGTTTGCCAGAGACAGTAAGGATGGAATTATTACGCTCCAAGCAAACCTTTCGGGAGAGCCAACCGTAAGTTATCCGGCGGACGGTTTAATTGTTGCTACTCCAACCGGCTCTACAGCCTATTCACTCTCTGCAGGGGGACCGATCATCAGTCCCAACGTACAAGCAATTTTGCTCACTCCTTTAGCCGCTCATTCTCTATCTGCTCGTCCGATGCTTGTCTCAGATCTGGAAAAAATCCAAATTTTCTTAGCTAATGGGGAAAAATGTATGGTGACGTTTGATGGTCGTCAAAGTATCGTATTATATTCAGGAGAAACAGTCATCATTAAAACCGCTCCCATAAGGGCGTTGTTGATTCGTTTAGGAACTCGCAGTTTTCCTCAGGTGGTTCGAGAAAAGTTAAGAGATCGTTGGCATGAGTAGATTAGAATTACGAGACGCAAAGTAGGGGCGGGAATGTACTATGTCCGAGGCTCAAGGTTCGAGCTTTGAGCCTCGCGCTTCGCGTTTCGCATAGAGGAGGCTAGGGTATGAAAGCACGTCGCCAAATGAAAGTTCAAGAAATTATTACTAAGGAATTCATTCATACACAGGAAGATCTTGCAGATAGACTCCGTTTGTCGGGTTTTGATGTGACACAGGCAACAGTCTCTAGGGATATTAAGGAGATGGGCTTGATTAAGGTTCCAAGTTCAAGTGATGAATACCGCTATGCTTTTCCGACCGAAGCGCATCCTACTAATTTACAAGATCGATTAAAACGTTTGTTGCGAGAAACTATGGTTTCCATTAATGACACAGAAAGCCTTATTGTTATTCGCACAATACCCGGAAATGCTCATGCGTTAGCAGCTGTAATGGATAATAGCAATTGGGAAGAGGTCATTGGTACAGTCGCTGGGGATGATACAATTCTTCTGGTTATTAAACCAAAAGAGGCTGTTCATATTGTTCTAGAACGGATTAGCACCTTGCTTGGATAGGAGGTACGTTATGCTAGCGGAGTTGAACGTGGAGAATTTTGGCCTTATGGAAACGGTACGTCTGAGATTCAACAATGGTTTAACCGTGTTCACAGGGGAAACCGGTGCAGGAAAATCAATGTTGATCGACGCGCTAGGGGTTCTCTTAGGTGGACGAGCCAGTACGGATTTCATCCGCCATGGTGAGACACAAGCGCGCATTGAAGGGGTCTTCGAAAATCTTGCACCTGAGTACTTACTGAGGCTTGAAGCTGCGGGTTACCCCGCTGAAGAAGGCCAATTGTTTCTTTTTCGCGAGATAAATTCCCTTGGAAAAAACAGCTGTCGCGTTCAAGGTCGGACCATTCCGTTAACCCTCTATCGTTCACTTTGCGTAGGTCTGGTGGATATTCACGGTCAAATTGAACATCTTTCTCTTTTTCGACCTGAAACACATCAAGATCTTTTAGATGCCTTAGGAGGGCTGCAAACTGATGTTGAGTTAGTGAATTCAGCAGCAAAAGCCTATCAGAGGATTATCCGAAAAGAGCGGGAGTTATCTATTTCAGAAGAAGAACGTCAAAAGCGTGAAGAAATTCTTCGCTACCAAATTGAGGAGATCGATCGGGTTAATCCGATTCCGGGTGAAGAAGAAGAACTCGTTCAGGAAAAGAAACGCTTGAGCAACGCAGAGCGAATTACCAGTTTGGTTTCCGAAGCTTATGGAGCCCTTTACGAGGGTTCATCAGGCAAGCTCTCAGCCTTTGATAGACTGGGGGAAACCCGCAAAGCACTACAAGAACTGGTTCGCTTAGATGATGCATTCAATGTTTATGAGCAAATCGAGTCTATTTATTACTCAGCAGAAGACTTGGCTGATCAAATTAGGGTGTACCGTGATAACTTTGAGTTTGAACCGGGTAGGCTTGATCAGATTGAGGAACGGCTTATTCAACTAAATAAACTTCGGAGATATGGGAAAGTAGTTGAGGATATCCTAGAAAAACGTGCCGGCATGCTGCAAGAATTAGATCAGATCACTCATGTCCAGGAACAGTTTGAGTCAATAAATAACCAGAAGCAGACAACCCGCAAAGCCTATGAAAATGTTGCAAAACAACTCAGCTCTAAACGACATGAAATTGCAGAGGGAATAGAAAAGGGCTTAACTCTTGAGCTTGCCGACCTGGGTTTAGAGAAAAGCCGATTTGAAGTACGATTTATGGCGAATGAGGAACCTACAATAGGTGGAGCCGAAACAGTGGAGTTTTATTTCTCAGCCAATCTCGGAGAGCCCCCTAAGCCTTTAGCGAAGGTCGCTTCCGGGGGGGAGATGTCTCGTTTGATGTTGGCTTTGAAGAGCTTACTGGCGAAGGTAGAATCTGTGGGAACGTTCGTTTTTGATGAGGTGGATAGCGGGGTTGGAGGCAGAACTATCCATAAAGTTGGGGAAAAACTAGCTAAAATTGCCCAGAATAAGCAGGTTTTTTGTATTACTCATGCGGCACAAGTTGCTGCGTTTGCAGGAGATCATTATGGTATAGTAAAAGAGTTGAACTGTGAAAGGACTCGGACGCAGGTTAGTTTATTGGCCGAGACTGAACGCCTTGAAGAACTCGCTCGAATGCTTGGGGGCGGGGAAATAGAGATAACACGTAAACACGCCCAGGAGTTATGGCAACGATCTGTTAGGTAATCACAAAGCGCTATGTGTCAATAACCCCGTCCCCCTGTCATGCTCCTGTCATGGGTTAAAATTTTTAATATGTTGTATTAAAGATTGCGTAATTTTATTTATGCAGTCTTTTTATATTGTCTAATTTGCCATTGTTTTAGACAATATGGAACACTTTTGACAGGATGAAATGGAAGCAATTTGGATAATTTAACATTAGAATTTCACCAAAACTTCACTTCACTTATTATATTAACCGCTCTATAAAGAGGAAAAAGGGGAGATAAAATGGGGAGAATAGAGTGGAGGATGATAAGAGAGTGAAAAAAAGAAGCATTTTATTACTAATCAGTCTCTTGTTCTGTACTTTCCTTCAACTGCTAGTTGAAATACCTCAAATTCATCAAACTCAAGTCAGTCAATTTAGTAAACCTAATGTTACGGGAATTTGGTCCAGTATCATCAAAGTGGAAAGAATCTCCTCAAAAACTGTATCAGTTTCATCCAATATGCCACGACCGCAAATATCAGAAAAATTAGAAGTAGCGTACAAATTGTTTGGGATTATTCCATTAAGATTAGGCGAAGTAGAAGTAATGAGTCCCATGAAATTAATACCTGGTGGTCAATCAATTGGTGTCACTTTACAGACTAAGGGTGTAATGGTAGTTGGACAAGCTCCTGTAGTTGACGAGAAGGGAAACAGTAGTTTTCCTGCCAAGGAAGCTGGAATTGAAGTTGGGGATATTCTCTTAAAAATTAACAATCAAGACGTTAGAACGGATCAAGAAGTGTCGAATGCTATTAATTCAGCAGGAAAGCAAAAGGGAAATGCCAATGTCTTATTCAAGCATCAAGATCAAATCATGGAAAAAACCGTTAAACCAATTTTTTGTGTTGATACCGGGAGATATCGTATGGGTCTGTTTGTTCGAGACGAAGCAGCAGGTGTTGGTACTCTTTCGTTCTTAGATCCTACCTCTAAATTATATGGCGCACTAGGGCACGTGATCACGGATGCTGACACTAATCAGAAAATTGAAGTCTATAATGGTAAGGTTATTGCATCCACAATTTACGCTATTGAAAAAGGAAAGCGTGGGCATCCGGGTGAAAAAATAGGATCCTTTATTCCAAATTCACTGTTTAGCGGAACAATTGAAAAGAATACGATTACAGGGATATTTGGTAAAATGAGCGGACAAGTTGAGAACCCTTACTTTAAAGAAGCAATTCCGGTAGGATGGGAATCAGAAATTAAAGTCGGTCCTGCAAAAATTTACACGGTCATACAAGGAGAAAAGATTGAGGAGTTTACAGTAAATATCGATCGCGTGATGCATAATCGAACGGACAGTAAAAATATGATTGTAAGAGTCACTGATCCAAGGCTGCTGGAAGTAACAGGCGGTATCATCCAAGGAATGAGTGGAAGCCCAATTGTTCAAGATGGTAAACTGATTGGGGCAGTAACCCACGTCTTCGTTAATGACAGTCAGCGGGGCTACGGAGTATTTATACAGAACATGTTAAACGACAGTCAATTAGATCGAAAGAAAGCAGCATAATTTAATAAAAATGAGCAGCCTGTCAATAGGTTGCTCATTTTCTTAGAAAATAAAAATGTATAATTTATCAATAAAAAAGAAGGAGTATCTAAACAATTGTCGAAAATATAAAGTTAACATGGCAGAAATGAGGGGGATCCTGGGAAATGCAAAGGCCTATACGTGTCTTATTGGCAGATGACAACCGAGAATTTGTCGAGGTGGTCAAGGAGTATATTGAACGGCAGGAAGATATGAGCCTTGTTGGGGTAGCATATCATGGAAATGAGGCTCTAGAATTAATATCTCGGGAAGAACCTCATGTTGTGCTACTAGATATTATTATGCCGCATTTAGATGGGCTGGGTGTACTGGAAAAGCTTCAATACGAGCATATTAGACCTAAAATTATTATCCTAACTGCTTTTGGGCAAGAGTCAATGACCCAACGTGCGGTGAACCTTGGAGCAAATTACTACATATTAAAGCCATTTGATCTGGACATTTTAGGTAAACGCATTCGTCAATTACAAGATGATTTTTCGAGTACTTCAAATATAGCTTCAAATTCAAGTGGTGTTTCTAATGGTAATATTAGTAATTCTAACTCCCAGATTTCAAATGGAATCTTGCCACCAACTTCAAAAAACCTTGAAGTAGAAGTTACAAAAATGATTCACCAGATGGGCGTACCCGCACATGTCAAAGGGTATCAGTATTTACGAGATGCTATTGTTAACGTGGTAACCGATGTGTCACTGCTTGGAGCAGTGACCAAAGAGCTATATCCGATGATTGCTCAGAAATATCAAACCACTCCAAGTCGAGTTGAACGGGCTATTCGTCATGCGATAGAATTAGCTTGGGATCGAGGGAACGTAGATTTTATGAATCGTTTTTTTGGTTATACAATTAATGTTGATCGTGGTAAACCCACAAATTCGGAATTTGTGGCGATGGTAGCTGATAAACTGCGGATGTCGATCATGTATTAACAAATCACTTTCTCGTGAAAAAATACATTAATTCACTTAAAAATGAAGCAGGCCTAATTTAAAATTAGACACCTTATTATCACCCGGGTTTGTGGGTAGTAATAAGGTGTTTATTTTAAGTTAAATGGCAGAATTACAAATTACTAAATGTAAAAAGTATAGCTAAGCAGGAGTTTGTAGACAAAGGAGAGAATGAGTTTATAAGTAATAAAAGGTTATTATTGGGAGGGGGGAATTGGGATGTTTATGTATCGTGAACTGGAGAAAATCGCTGCAGAAAACATAAATGCTATGATAGGGATCAACCGTCTAAATCAAATTGTGATCTGTAGTCTTCTGGCAGCTGAGTTTTTAGAGATACCAGTCGATAAGATCTTAGGAAAGGATATATGGCAAATCATACCGAATGATTCCCTACCTGATATTCGTGATTCTGAAAGGATTGAATTTAATCATTTTTGCCGAGTCGGCACAAAGATGTTTATAGCTAGTCGAATGCCATATCAAGATGATCACGGTCACGTCAGCGGAGCAGTGGCATTTTTACAGGATACAGAGGAATTTAACGAGCTGAAGGTCAGAGTTAACACCCTTGAAGAGGTTCGTATTCTGCTTTCTGCAATAATTAATTCTACTCAGGACGCGATTTCTGTGGTAGATGAAAATGGACTTGGATTAATCATTAACCCTGCTTACACTCGATTAACAGGCCTTACTGCAAATGACGTCATTGGAAAGCCTCCTACTGTAGACATTGCAGAAGGAGAGAGCATGCATATGCAGGTTTTGAACACTCGTCTTCCTGTTAAAGGAGTTTGTATGAAAGTGGGACCTAAACGCAAAGAAGTGATTGTAAACGTTGCTCCAATTATTGTTTCCGGGCAGTTAAGAGGAACCGTAGGCGTGCTTCACGATATCTCTGAGATCCATAGGCTCTCAGAGGAACTGGAAAGAGCAAAACGTTTAATTCGCCATTTGGAAGCAAAATATACCTTTAGTGATATCGTCGGTGACAGTGAGGCTATTAAGGCAACGATCGAACAAGCAAGGCGTGCAGCGGTGACTCCAGCGACTGTCCTCTTGTGTGGAGAAAGCGGCACTGGTAAAGAACTATTTGCTCATGCTATTCACCGCTCAAGTGAACGACAAAAAGGTCAATTCATCCGGGTGAATTGTTCAGCATTAGCGGAGAGCCTCTTAGAGAGTGAGCTGTTTGGCTATGTTGAAGGAGCGTTTACTGGAGCCAAACGCGGAGGAAAAGCCGGCCTTTTTGAAGAGGCTGACGGAGGGACTATTTTTCTGGATGAGATTGGTGAAATCAGCTTAAACCTTCAAGCTAAGCTTTTGCGCGTACTGCAAGAACGAGAAATTGTAAAAGTTGGGGATAACCGTCCTTTAAACTTAGATGTTCGGGTTATAACCGCTACAAATGTAAATTTAGAAGCGGAATTACGGGCTGGTAGATTTCGAGAAGATTTGTATTATCGTTTAAACGTAATTCCCGTTTTCATCCCACCGTTGAGACAGAGAAGAGATGATATTCCCTTACTGGTTCACCATCTTATTGGGAGTTTTAATCAAGAATACGGACGTTGCGTTGAAAGAGTCAGTGATGAAGCCTTACAGATTTTAATGGAGTATCATTGGCCAGGAAACGTTCGAGAATTAGAAAACATTTTAGGACGAGCAATTATTAACATGCGAATAGGGGAAACGGTGATTGAATTACAGCATATTCCATTTTTATCTCTTGCGAATGCCAATTATCCAGAGGTCGGTTTCGTTAACTCGGTACAATCCTCGGTAGCTAAGGAAGAAGGCGGGTTTGAAGGGTTGCAACGACAATGGGAACGAGCCATACTTTTAGTTACACTCCAAAGAAATGGAGGGAATAAAATGAAGACAGCTCAGGAACTGAAAATGTCCATACGCAATTTATATTATAAACTTGAACGGCATGCCCTTATCTAAAATTGTTCAGTCCCATTTGACAAAATTCATGGTCTGCAATATTAAGCAATGCAATTATTTGCATGCATGATATTGCAGACCATGAATTTTTTTGCAGAGTAATCCAGCCTCATCTCTTTTTAGAAACATCTTAGCAAAAAGAGTTCTCGTTTAGTCTCAACCCGTTCCTAGCAGTTTTAATAGTAACATTAACGATAGTCCCATAATTTCAATAATAGATCTGTAATAGTTATCTGAATTTTTTGAAAGTCTTGGCACTCTTATTGCATTTAAGAAGGAGTATGCATAGGTTAATCTTACGAATAGTCGTGTGTGGTTGTCATAGATAGTGAAATTTAAAAGACATCAGCCCGGAAGGAGGATCTTTATGTTAAAAGTTGAGTTTGATGAAAACCGCTGTAAAGGATGTGAGCTTTGTGTGGAGGCTTGCCCAAAACATATTGTCAGCATGGTCGGTTATTTAAATGCTATGGGGTTTCATCCAGCCACCGTGGTAGAGCAAGATAGGTGCATTTCCTGCGGCTTTTGTGCCAGAATGTGTCCGGATGTCGTAATTACGGTACGAAGGGAGGAAAAAAATAATGGCAAAGGTACTTATGAAAGGAAATGAGGCTTTAGCAGAAGCGGCGATACGCTCTGGCTGTCGTTATTTTTTCGGTTATCCCATTACTCCTCAAAACGAAATATCACATTATCTTGCGAAACACCTTCCAGAGGTTGGAGGGGTATTTATTCAAGCGGAGTCTGAAATTGCCGCGATTAATATGGTCTACGGGGCAGCAGGATCTGGAGCACGAGTAATGACATCTTCGTCCGGCCCAGGGATGAGTCTTAAACAAGAAGGGATCTCCTATATCGCTTGTGCGGAGCTCCCTTGTGTCATTATCAACATTCAACGGGGAGGACCGGGGCTTGGAGGCATTCAGCCAGCTCAATCTGACTATTTCCAGGCAGTCAAAGGGGGTGGGCATGGCGATTATAAATTACTTGTATTGGCCCCGGCTACTGTTCAAGAAATGGTCGATTTAATAGGGAAAGCCTTTAACCTAGCTGACGAATACCGTAATCCCGTTATGATCTTAGGAGATGGAATCCTTGGACAAATGATGGAAGCGGTCGAGTTTCCGGAAGAACGTGAAATTTCAAGAATAGAGAAACCATGGGCAACTACGGGTGCCAAGGGAAGAAAACCTAATGTGATCAGCTCGTTATTTCTTGATCCTGTAGAACTTGAAAAGCATAACCTTCACCTTCAACAAAAGTATAACCGTATGGCCAAAGATATGCTCTGGGAAAACTATAAAACAGAGGATGCTGAACTGATTTTAGTGGGTTACGGCACTTCGGCTAGGATCGCTAAAGCGGTTGTAGATCAAGCCAGAGCGCAAGGAATCAAGGCGGGGTTGTTTCGACCGATCTCCTTATTTCCCTTCCCAAAAGACGCCCTCCAGGAAGCCTGCAAGCATGCTGATCACGTCCTTACAGTTGAGATGAGTATGGGCCAGCTCGTGGAAGACGTTCGTTATAACCTCGAGTTTAAAGTCCCAGTCCACTTTTATGGGCGTGTTGGTGGCATGGTTCCTACCACACAGGCAGTGCTTGAGGAAGTCAAACGATGGGTTAGTAGCGAAAAGGAGGCTGGAAACCCATGATTACTGTTTTTGAACGACCTGAAACATTAACCTCGACCAAGACCCATTATTGCCCAGGCTGTACACACGGTATTATTCACCGCATAGTGGCTGAAGTGATTGATGAACTGGGAATCAGGGAAGAAACGATCGGAGTATCTCCGGTTGGGTGCTCAGTTTTAGCTTACAACTATTTTAATCTTGATATGCAACAAGCTGCTCATGGCAGGGCGCCAGCTGTCGCCACGGGTATTAAACGAGTTCATCCCCAAAGGATAGTTTTCACCTATCAGGGGGATGGAGATCTGGCGGCTATTGGTACTGCTGAAATTGTACATGCCGCTGCCCGTGGAGAGAAAATCACCACGATTTTTGTTAATAATGCTATTTACGGCATGACTGGTGGGCAAATGGCTCCTACCACGCTTCTGAGCCAAGAAAGCATGACTTCTCCCAAAGGAAGAGATGCTGCTCCCCAAGGTTTTCCCATTAGAATAGCGGAAATGCTCGCCACTTTAGACGGGGCTGCTTATATCGCTCGGGTGTCTGTGCACAACCCCCAAGAAGTCTCCAAAGCTAAAAAAGCAATAAGGACAGCCTTTGAATATCAAATGGCTGGTATCGGGTTTACACTGATCGAAATCTTATCAACCTGTCCTACCAATTGGGGGTATACCCCGAAAGACTCATTAAAATGGTTAGTTAATAATATGATTCCAGTTTATCCCCTGGGCATTAAAAAACGTGAGAAGAGGTGAAGGTCTAATGCTGCAAGAAATTATCTTGGCTGGTTTCGGAGGGCAAGGGGTTATGTCCATGGGGCAACTCCTTGCTTATGCAGGCCTTGTAGAAGAGAAACATGTAAGCTGGATCCCTTCCTATGGGCCTGAAATGCGTGGTGGAACTGCTAACTGTTCTGTCACGATCTCAGATGAGGAGGTAAGTTCTCCGATCATTACAGAACCGGATACACTGATAGTCCTGAATCGCCCCTCCCTAGAGAAGTTTGAACAGGATATTAAACCAGGAGGACGGTTACTTATGAACTCGTCCCTAATCAACATTGAATCTCAGCGCCAAGATCTTCAAGTCTTAAAAATATCTGCATCAGAACTCGCTCAGGAAATGGGGAATACTAGGATTTCCAACATGATTATTCTTGGTGCTTTTATTGAATTGACCCGTGCAGTGACCCTTGAATCGGTGGTTGGGGCTTTAAAGAAAGTCCTGCCGGGGTACAGACATCATCTCATTCCGCTTAACCGTCAGGCCCTTGAGACTGGGATAGAGTTAGCTAAAGGGATCAAAGGAGTTTAATTTGAGCGAGATTTTAGTATAGCATGAGCTCAGTCAGCAAAGAGGTATCGGTTTTTACGAACGGCCTTTTTTGCCATGAGACTTTTTTACGGTGTCTGTCATAGCAAGTACTGTGGATGCCTTAAAAGTCAGGGTTTAGCTTAAGTTCCATAACTTTATTGAATTTTGGTTAGAGTATGGGGTAAGATATTAATCAGAGTTAGATCAAGGAAAGAGGGAAAGTATTGGAAGAACATGATCGGCTGGAAGAACGTATTGAGGGGGAAGTGCTTTTTGAAGGACGATTACTCCGTATGGAGCGAGATACAGTTCGTTTACCCAATGGAGTTAAATCATCTCGCGAAGTTGTTAGGCATCCGGGTGCGGTAGGAATTATTGCTATACAGGATCAGCAGGTGCTTTTAGTTCGTCAATATCGATATGCTATTGCTCAGGAAACGTTAGAAATTCCTGCAGGGAAACTAGATCCCCAAGAAACTCCTCTTGATTGTGCTGTAAGAGAACTTCGCGAAGAAACGGGCTATCGGGGGACTATGAACCATATTAGTACATTTTATACTACACCGGGTTTTACGGATGAAGTAATGCATCTTTTTCTAGCCCAGGATTTGGTCTGGGATCCCCTTGATCCGGATGATGACGAATTTATAGGATTAGAAAGAATTTCCTGGGATGAAGCTGTGCAACGGGCACAACAGAATAAGTTTAATGACGCTAAAACTATACTCGGCATTTTACTTGTTCAGGCGCGAATCTCATGATTTTTGCCGATCTACATATTCATATTGGACAAAGTCTAGATGGAAAATACGTAAAGATTACTGGGGCGAAGACGTTAACCCTACCCAATATCCTTGAAGTGGCTAGAGATGTGAAAGGACTTTCCCTAGTGGGGATTGTTGATTCCCATTCGATGGGAGTCCAACAGGATTTCAAGACGTTACTCGCGTCAGGTGACTTGCGTCCGTTATCAACCGGAGGATATGCTGCTCACGGGGTAACGGTAATACCCGGACATGAAATTGAATTGCAGGTCGGGGAAGGGTATGCACATTTCTTAGCTTATTTTCCCTATATCGAGCAAGTGGGAAAGTACGTTGGGTCTATAAAAAATAGTATTAAAAACTGGCAGTTAAGTACTCAAAGGGGTTTTCTCCCCTTCGAACTGTGGCTTGAGGCCGTTAATAGGGCAGAAGGGATCTGGTTTCCGGCCCATGTATTCACTCCTCATAAGGGGATTTATGGAAATTGTTGTCGGCGTTTGAGAGAGGTTCTACCGATCTTGCCTAACGCTATAGAGATTGGGCTAAGTGCTGATCTGTCCATGGCTGAGAGTATTAGTGAATTAGAGTCTGTGGTTATGTTTAGTAACTCGGATGCCCATTCTTTGCCAAATATTGCTCGGGAGTATAACTCGTTTGCTCATACAGACCCCTCCTTCGGAGGGCTGTTGGACCTAATCCAGAGTAAAACTAAAACGGGTGTTAGAAATTACGGTTTACCCCCCAGAGTTGGCAAATATCATCGCACCTATTGTCTAAACTGTGAAAACGTGGTTAAGAGCAACCCTCCAATGTTGGCCTGCCCTGACTGTGGTAGCAGACATGTTGTTATGGGCGTTTTGGACCGCTTAGTTAGTATAGCAGATCGTCCGATGGGAAAACACAATGTCTCAACTTATGTCCATCAGGTCCCCCTAAGACAGCTGCCTGGAATTGGTCCGAAAATGTATGAACGACTCTTAAAGGCTTTTGGTACGGAAATGGACATACTTCATTTTATTGACGAAGAAGAGTTGCGCCCCATTGCTGGAGAAAAGGTGGCGGCCTGGATTATCAAGGCGCGATACGGAGAATTAAAGGTGGAAGCTGGTGGAGGGGGACTATTTGGTAGAGTTGTGGACATACTTTCTCTTCCCGTGGAATAAAATCCCATAGAGGACTATGGGAAGGGGTGCGGAGGATGTGAAACAACTTGGCGAACATATTCGTCAATATTGGATTATTTATCTCACACTTTCGAGTGTTTATCTTGCAGGTGTGGTATTCGGAGGGGTTGGAGTTAATGCCTTGGGAGTGTCTGAAACCTCTCAACTAGGGAACTTTTTAGAGACGCTTTTAGAGAGTCAACCGACAACCTTTGAACCAGTTTTTCTGGGGCAACTCGCCAGAGATATGTTTATTATGATGGCTGGGATTTGGATCCTAGGGCTTACGATTATTGGAGCCCCCTTAATTTATCTGATCGTCTTTACAAGGGGGTTTATTCTTGGTTTTACGATTAGTTTTATTATTGGTGCCAAGGGGACCTTAGGAATTGCCCTTGTCTTAACGACAATTTTTGTGCCGACAATTTTTTCAATTCCGTTACTGCTCCTAGGAGCAGGTTTGGCAACTATTTTTTCGTTTCTTTTACTTCGTGGGAAAGCAAGAGGAGAATCGTTACGCAGAGAATTTTTCTATTATACAGCGGCTGCAGCGTTTGTTTCAATAGGTGCGATTGCAGTTGGTGTCGCTCAAGGATATTTTTCGATTCTTGGCCTTCAGTTATTTAAGCTTTAGAGTATAGTTTAATAACATGACCTTCTAATGTGTCATTGAAAATAAGACTAAAGATATCAAGGCCTTGCTAACGGTATAATAGTTGCATTATAATACAACTATAAATGTGCTAAAGATTTAGATGGAGGTTTAATCATGCTGATTGGAGTACCGAAAGAGATTAAAAACAATGAGAGTCGTGTGGCTATTACCCCAGCAGGTGTTCATGCTTTTACTTTGACTGGACACCAGGTTCTTGTGGAAATGTCTGCTGGCGAAGGCAGTGGCATCACCGATCAACAGTATATCGATGCTGGTGCTCAGGTCGTTGATTCAGCCGAAGACGTTTGGAATGCTGACATGATTATTAAGGTTAAGGAACCAGTAGCTGATGAATATGGATATTTTAAACAGGGACAAATTTTATTTACTTATTTACATTTGGCAAAAGAGCCAGAATTAACCATGGCGCTCCTAGAAAAGCAAGTGGTAGCAATAGCTTATGAAACTATCCAATTGGATAACGGTTCATTGCCTTTGCTGATTCCGATGAGCGAAGTAGCAGGGCGTATGTCCATCCAAATTGGAGCTGAATTACTTGAAAAACCCAATGGCGGAAAAGGAATTCTGTTGGGTGGAGTTCCTGGAGTTACTCCAGCAAATGTAACCATTATCGGTGGAGGAATTGTCGGTATGAACGCGGCTAGAATGGCTATCGGCCTAGGCGCAGGAGTTACGATTGTCGAGAAAAGTACCCAGAGGCTTAGGGAAATTGACGAAATGTTTAACGGTCGAGTAAGAACCTTGGCATCAAATCCCTTTAATATTGCCAACAGTGTCGCTAAGGCAGACTTGCTGGTTGGTGCTGTATTAATCCCAGGAGCTCGTGCCCCCCATCTCGTCACAGAGGATATGGTGAAAGCAATGACCCCTGGAAGTGTCATCGTTGATGTTGCAATCGACCAAGGCGGTAGTATTGCCACAGTTGACCGTGTTACAACCCACGATGATCCCACCTATATCAAATATGGAGTTGTTCACTACGCAGTTCCCAATATTGCTGGAGCAGTTGCTCGGACATCGACCTTTGCCCTTACCAACGTAACCCTTGGTTATGCACTTGAGATCGTTAATAAGGGGTATTTTAAAGCAATTCAAGAAAATCGATCTCTGCGTAAAGGGATTAATGTCATCAATGGCAAGTTAACCTATAAAGCAGTCGCCGAATCTCTTAATATTATGTATACACCTTTAGAAGAAGCGTTACTCTAAGTAAAATTTGAACAGCAAAGACTAAATGTGGGTATCGTATAGGGTTATAGCTATAGTTTTCGTTTGTCGTGGAGTGGAATCCGTTAGGGGTTCCACTTCGTTTTTATTTCTCTAATATTCCCATGTACTTATACATCAGACAAGAGAACCAACTTTCGAACAGAGGGTAGCGGTCCTTTTCTTTTTTTTTAGGATAAAGACAATCTGGAAGTGCATAGGTTTTAGAGATAGGGGGGAACGTTATGCTACCGACAAAACGTTGGAGGGATTTTTTCTTTTATCTCGGAAGGATATTTGTCCTCCTAATTTTACTTGCCGTTCTTCTGCCAAAAGTAGTAGCTATGTGTAATAGCTGGATGTCTACACTCTTACATAATGATCAAAAACCCTTAGGTAACCCCTTGCGAGTTGAAACAACTATCTTCAAAGAGGTGAACGGTTGAATTAGGAAAAGGAAAATCCCCTTCCTGTGTAGAACATAGTCAGAAAGGGGGGGATAATGTGACCTCTGAAGAAAAGCTTTTGAAAAAGTACTTAACGTACTTGCATGTTGAGCGGGGGCTTTCAGAGAACACGAGGCAGGCGTATGAGCGGGATTTACGTCAGCTTATGATCTACCTCAAACAAAGGGATACGGATATTTCCCTATGTGAGGGCAATGACTTATTTCTATTCTTACTAAAACTGAAAGAAAATGGCAAAGCACCTCGAACGATTGCACGTTGTAATGCAACACTCCGGGGATTTTTTGCGTTTTTGTTAGATGAAGGGCAACGAAGTGATAATCCAAGTACTTACTTAGTTACTCCAACCTTAAATCAATCACTGCCGAAGGTGTTGTCGGAACTGACAATGGATAAACTATTACAATCAGGAGAGGAAACGGATCTCACTCTGAGGAATTTAGCAATGCTAGAGGTTCTCTACAGTAGTGGACTTCGGGTTTCTGAACTGATTGGATTGCATTTGGCGGATATATCCTTAGACGTGGGCTATGTGCGCTGTATCGGGAAAGGGAGTAAGGAGCGGATTGTCCCGCTGGGTGAACCTGCGATACGGGATTTGGAACGTTACTTAAATGGGCCACGAGGGCGTTTGTGTGGCAAACAAAAAAGCGATATTCTTTTTTTGAATAGCCATGGTCGCTCTCTAACTCGTCAAGGGGTTGTTTACATCTTAAAAAAATGGGGAAACGATCATAACCTTGAGCAAACAATTTCCCCCCATATGTTTCGTCACAGTTTTGCAACCCATCTCCTGGATCACGGTGCAGATCTGCGTTCTGTCCAAGAAATGTTAGGGCATGCGGATATTGCAACAACTCAGATTTACACACATTTGACAAGGAAACGCTTGTTAGAGGTCTTCCAGAAAGCACATCCCAGAGCGGATAACAGGGGTAAGGAGTGAAAAAACAATGTCTCTGAGAGTAATAATTATTGTCTTAGATAGCGTTGGAATTGGAGAAATGCCCGATGCCGGGGAATATGGAGATTTGGGGAGCTATACATTAGGTAATGTTGCCCGTCAGCGTGGGGGACTCAAGCTCCCTTATCTTGAAAAGCTTGGTCTCGGAACTATAAATTCTATCATGGGAGTTCCGGCTGCACCCCACCCTGAGGGTAGTTTTGGAAAAATGGCAGAACAATCACGGGGTAAGGATACAACCAGTGGACATTGGGAGATAGCTGGGGTGATTTTGGAAAAAGCCCTTCCCACCTTTCCCCGAGGCTTTCCTAACGAGTTTCTTGAACGCTTTGAGGCAGCAATAGGACGAAAAGTAATGGGCAATGAAGTCGCCTCGGGGACAGAAATCATGCAGCGTCTTGGAGAAAAGCATGTACGGACAGGAATGCCTATTGTCTATACATCCGCTGACTCAGTTTTTCAAGTGGCAGCCCATGAAGACATTATTCCGTTGCCTGAGCTGATGCGTATATGTCAGATCGCTCGCACTATGCTAACAGATGAACTACAAGTTGGACGAGTGATAGCCCGGCCATTTCTTGGAGAAGTGGGAGAATTCTACCGAACCCCGAATCGCCATGATTTTGCCCTAGAACCCCCTTATAAAATACTATTAGAATATGTACAGGAACGGGGGCTTGAGGTCTGTGCAGTGGGAAAAATAAAAGATATTTACGCTGGCCGAGGTGTAACTCGCTCGGTAACCTCAAAGGGAAATATGGAGAGCGTTGATAAGACTCTTAAATATATGACTGAGCTTGAAACCGGCCTGATTATGAGCAATTTAGTTGACTTCGATATGATTTATGGTCACCGCAATGATGTTGAAGGGTATGCCCGTGCTTTAGAGGAGTTTGATGCACGCTTACCTGAAATCTGTGCAGCCCTACGTTCAGAGGATATGCTTATTATTACTGCAGACCATGGCTGTGATCCAACGTTGCCCAGCACGGATCACTCTAGGGAGTTTGTGCCGTTACTGGTTTATGGACCAACTCTAAACAAGGGGGTTAATCTGGGTGTAAGATCTACCTTTGCTGATTTAGGGGCAACCGTCGCTGAATACCTGGGAACAAAACCGCTGGCAAATGGAAAGAGTTTTTATGCAGAAATTACAAGGGGGTCGATTTAATGATTTCGGAAAAGGAATATAATGCTAAGCTGGCAGAGGCACGCAGTTATCTTGTAGAGAAAGTTCCTTCACTTCCAGAGCTGGGTATTATTTTAGGATCGGGGTTAGGGGCTTTTGCGGATCTGGTTAAGGATAAGGTGACCATTAGCTACAAAGATATTCCCCATTTTCCAATTTCGACAGTTGAGGGACATGCTGGGCAATTGGTTTTCGGGAAGGTTGAGGGCCGATCAATCGTGGTCATGCAAGGTCGCTTTCACTATTACGAAGGGTATACGATGCAAGAAGTAACCTTCCCAATTAGGGTTATGCAGGTTTTAGGAGTGGAGGGTCTTGTGGTCACGAATGCTGCCGGAGGCATAAATCCTGAATTTCGTCCGGGGGATTTAATACTGATTAAAGACCATCTTAACTTGATGGGAGAAAATCCGCTGCGTGGTGCTAATTTATCAGATTTAGGTCCTCGTTTTCCTGATCTAAGTGAAGGTTATAATCCGGAATGGCGGCAAAAAGCCCTAGCGATCATGCCGGATCATGATCTTCGTCCCCAAGAAGGAGTTTATGTCGCTATGAGTGGACCCAGCTATGAAACTCCTGCCGAAATTCGCTATTCCCGTGGGGTTGGCGCAGATATGGTCGGCATGAGTACCGTTCCCGAAGTCATTGTTGCAAATCATGGAGGGATGAAGGTATTGGGCATTTCGTGTGTAACTAATATGGCGGCAGGTATTTTGCCCCAAAAACTTAATCACGCGGAAGTTATGGAAACTGCTCAACAAGTTGAGAAAAAATTTGTAAGTTTTGTTCAAGGGCTTATGAAAGTACTGTGAGTTGTGAATTGATCAGAAAGAGTGATTCAGATGAGAATGGTGGATCTTATTGAAAAGAAACGGGATGGGGAACCCCTTTCTAACCAGGAAATTGGCTTTATTATAAAAGGGTATGTTCAGGGAGATATCCCGGATTATCAAATGTCAGCCTGGGCGATGGCGGTTTATTTCCGGGGTATGTCTCTTGAGGAGACGGCAGAGCTTACCTTAAGGATGGCCAAAAGCGGAGATCAATTAGATCTCTCCTCTCTGGGAGGGCGATTTGTCGATAAACATAGTACCGGAGGAGTTGGAGACAAAACAACGTTACTGCTCGGGCCAATGGTTGCAGCTTGTGGCGTGCCAGTGGCAAAAATGTCAGGGAGAGGGCTTGGACATACAGGAGGTACCATCGATAAGCTCAGTTCAGTACCCGGATTTCGGGTCGAGCTGACCCAGGGAGAATTTTTAGCACAAGTTAAAAAAATTGGTTTAGCTATCATTGCCCAAACTGGAAATCTAGTTCCGGCCGATAAAAAGCTGTACGCTCTTCGTGATGTCAGCGGGACTGTAAGTTCCATTCCACTAATTGCCGCTTCGGTCATGAGTAAGAAAATTGCTGCAGGAGCACAGGGGATTGTCTTAGACGTTAAATATGGTTCAGGAGCCTTTATGAAGACGGTGGATGATGCTCGGAGTTTGGCAAGGACGATGGTGGATATTGGCAATACCTTAGGTCGACTGACCATAGCGGTATTGAGTAACATGAATCAGCCCCTAGGCCGTGCCGTGGGAAATAGCCTTGAAATCCTTGAAGTAGCAGATGCCCTACAGGGGAAGGGGCCAGATGATTTAATGAAGGTCTGTTTTGAACTGGGGGCTTGGATGCTCGTGGCTGGGGGCGCTGTACCCAATGTTGAAGCAGGAAAGCAATCTTTGCGCCATAGCCTGGAAAATGGTGGAGCATGGAACAAATTTTTAGCCTTTTTAAGTGAGCAGGGGGGAGATGCCCAAGCGGTGGCTGATC
>JADQBO010000058.1:135-2653 GCA_016278585.1 Desulfosporosinus sp. | reverse complement strand
GCCGAATTACTTCCCTACATATGGAATAGTCAAAGGTCCAAGGGGTAACACAGCTATACTCATTTTATCGCCGTATTTACCTACTAATTCTTTCAATGTCTGTTCTATATCATTAGTCGGAGTTATATTGGCTATTCTCGTTGATTCTTCAGGCAACAAGGAATACAAGTATACATCCGCCCACTCCTGAATCATGGCGAGCCTTTGAGCTTCCCACTGATCGAACATCTGAAACCCAGGCACATTAATCATTTCTAGAAGTTCCTTTGGTGTGTTGCGCATTTGAAGTATTTTAACAAAATTACCGTGTTCGGGCATGCCTTCGCTGCATTCTGCAGCACATATGATCGTACCTCCTTGCTTAACGATCATCCTGGCAGCGTCCATCCCTTTCACAGCCTGATAGAGGTTTTGATCAAGTGGATAACCTGCATTCGTCGTAATTACAACATCATAACGCTTATCACACTTAACCATAGCCTGCTCTTTAACATAAGCACAACCGATAGCGTGAGCCTCGACCAACTCACCGGCAAATACATTGGTAATCTCTTTCTCCCCATTCAAAGCAACATTAAGGAGAAAATCTGGCTTACAAAAACTGTTGACTTCTCTGGTCATTTCTTGAAGGGGGTTGTTGTCTAATTCTCCCCAAGTAGCCAGTGGATGTCCAATCATTTTAGCGTTATGAAAGGTTAGAATTGTTTCAATCCCCGCTATACCAGGCATAATCCCCTTGGGACCTCCTGAGAAACCTGCAAAAAAGTGAGGTTCAATAAACCCTGTTACTATTTTAAAATCCGCTTCTACATATTCTTTATTTAAGTATACTTCACACCCAAAGCTACTTGTTCCAAGATGTGATAGTTCGGACTTTTCATGACAATGATGATTTACAATTCGAACTGTATCTACAATAGCCTCTCCTAACATTTCGACAAACTCTTCTCTTGTTTGATCACGATGAGTTCCGAGGCCGTTGAGAATAGTGACGTTTTCTATAGGTACATGAGGAAGTTCCTCAAGTAGCCAAGGAATTAATTTATGATTTGGTGTCGGCCTAGTAATATCGCTAATTACAATGACTACCTTGTCAGTTGACTTAACCATTTCTCTTAAAGGTTTGGTACCTGTAGGGTTTTGAAGAGCGCTTAATACAAGCTTATGATCATCCTCTGGTAACTTCAAGTGGGTCGGTTCAACAATCTTAGAATGGTCAGGAACGTTTAAGTTCAATCCATTTTTCCCATACGCTAAGAAAACTTTCATATAGTCCTCCTTATATTTCTTACTTTTTGTATGTGTGTTATGTAATTAAGTACACTCTATAATAATTAAAACGGAATGTCTAAAAAGACTTATAAACTTGAAGCCAATGATTTTAACTCTCCGCTTACTTGTTGTAACCCTTCAATTAATTTAGCAATTTCCTGATTTGCCTGGGCTTGTTCTTGCGTAATTGCACTATTGCGTAGCGAACTTACTGTGATCTTTTGAATAACAGCCTGAAAATCCAATAAAATCCCACTGATCTCATTGGCTGATCGATTGCTTTCATCTGCTAATTTGCGGACTTCACCCGCTACAACAGAAAAGCCACGACCATGTTCCCCTGCCCTGGCTGCCTCAATCGCTGCGTTCAATCCTAAAAGATTAGTTTGTTTAGCTACTCTACGAATCAGTTCCAGTATATCCGAGGTAGAGTTAAGCTGACTTTCCCCCTCCTGTGCCTCTGCGGCAATAACTTGACTAATGGAAGCGACTTCTTGTGCGGAAGCAGCAGTTTGCTGTACAGCACTAGCAGCTCCCTCAATGGCATTACTTAAAACTTGTACTTGATTGCGAATAACGTCTTTCAATTCTTCGTCTCTTAACATCATGACTACCATGCCTGTAGCAATCTTGGCAACAGGGCTGACAATATCTAACGGTCCAGCAATTCCGAAGGTACCAATTTTAATACCGTCAACTTTAATTGCTTGGTTATAGCCCTCTTTAAGTTTACCTTCCGAATTTTCAGCATCTTGAACCGTGACAGTTGTAGAATCAATATTAGTCGTTAATATTTGTTTGCTTCCCTTATGCTGTACCCCTATTCTAGTTTGGGCAGAATCTGCCATGATTATCCCTGATTCATTACAAACTATAACAGCAAAACCACTTTGTTCATGGATGAAATTAACTATCTTATTTGCAACAAAATCGTTGAGCTTAGAGACCACAAATTCATCCCCTTCAAACCAAATTATTTACCACATTGTAACACATCGCCTGACGGTCGGACCAGCGATCTATACAATTCTTTTTCTTAAGCTGTATTTTACCACATTACTCCATTAATAGTTTGATATATTGTTCACTAACAATTGTAGATCCTTTTCCTTACACAACTACCTGGTTAGAGATAGTATTATTACCTCACCTCCCACTGTCGACTTTCTTTCGCAAGTAGTGACAAGGGGATAGTGACAAGGGGATAGTGACAAGGGGATAGTGACAAGGGGATAGTGACAAGGGG
>JADQBO010000058.1:0-125 GCA_016278585.1 Desulfosporosinus sp. | reverse complement strand
TAGTGACAAGGGGATAGTGACAAGGGGATAGTGACAAGGGGATAGTGACAAGGGGACGGGGTTATTGACAACCTAAATTCCGCAAAAAAATATCATATACCTGTATAAAGTCATAGAAATATGGC
>JADQBO010000327.1 GCA_016278585.1 Desulfosporosinus sp. | reverse complement strand
ACGAAGACACTGTCTTCGCACGTATTAGCCTTTCTTGCAGTATATAACGAAAGTTATACTTTCTGACAGTACAAAAAAAGAGGGGAAGTATCCTTCCCCCCTCAACCTAGACATTATTATTAAATTAATAGCCCATTCCATACCGGAAGTGCTGCGAAAACAATTAAACATCTCAAGGTCAGTCCACCGACTATCACAGCGCCATCAGACAGCAATAAAATACTCTGTTCTTTTGTACTCCCTCCAGCTACCTGCTGTGCATGCTCTCGCATATCCGAAGACAACAAGGGCGCATTATTGGCATGGCTACGAGACTGTTGAACGTAAAATACCAAGGGTCCAACTAGTCCAACGATAATAAGCAGCAGCCAGAACGGTAAAGAAAGAGATCCTGTCAGTAATAAGTTAGCGGATATCTTTGCCACAGTTCCTTGACTGCCAGAGTAAATAAGTCCAAAGAAAGCAGCGAGAACGACGAGCTCTGCGCTAAGGAGCCATAAATGAACTTGTGAAACCCGAATCTGATGTGCTTGGTGCTTTTCGAAAAAGTGTGCAAGTAATGCAGTCAATGATAAACCGGTTGACAGAGCAGATACCACAAATAATATTGGCATTACATACGAGTTCCAAAAAGGTACCCCCTGTAGTACTGCCAAGAGCAACCCTGTATAGGCAGCGGTTGAAAATGCTAATATTGCTCCAACGTAGGATAATGCATTCGAAATTGTTTTCTTCTTCCATACCAAATAGGCTTTAATAAATGCTACAAGAATAAACGCAGAAACAATATAGATGCCCCAAGTCATAACAGAACTAAAATTAAGAAACATGTTTATAATTAGCCACGGTTTCTTAAGGCCTTGCCCCAAATCTCCAACCAATAACAAGGCTCCAATAGCAACAATTGGTCCTGAAACGTAATAACCAACTCGGTGTAAATTGGTTGATTTGCCCAAAAAGCCTTTTTCTGCTGCAAAAGACGAAAGATATGAGCCTGCACCAAGTCCACCCAAAAATAGGTAAATGGCAATCAGCCAACCCCAGTGTCCCATTTTTTATACCTCCTTGTTTATTTTTGCTTAGGGATTGCAATCATCGAGGGATTCGTAATCTTAGGATTAGGAAGCCCCTTATAATCTAGATTTCCCTTTTTAGACAATTCATTCATATCCCCCATAGTCAACGCCTGTGTTGGACAAGCCCCAACACACTTAGGCTCTGATCCAGAGTCTTGTAACTCATAACAAAAATGGCATTTTGAAACAGCCCCTGATTCTTTTCCAAGTTGAGGCGCATGATAAGGGCAAGCATAAAGGCAATAGCCGCAGCCTACACACTTGCTAGAATCCTGAATAACAATACCGTCACTTTCCCTTTTTGTATATGCCTTTACCGGACATACTTCGAGACAAGCAGGATCGGCACAGTGATTACAACTAATGGATAAGGCATCGCCATTTTTGTTTTTAAGAAACTTTCTCCAGGGTTCATCTCGTTTCCATTTGTAAGTCACCTGGCAAATTTTTACACAAGCCTCGCATTTGATGCATTTTCCTTCATCATAACTAAAACCAATCTGTTTTTTTGTGCTCGATACTACCTTTTTTGCGCCATTTTCTTCGGCCATCAGAGTCTTCATAGGCATTAAACCAATTGCAACTGCCGTTCCCAGCAAGACTCCACCTTTTATCACGGTACGTCGAGATAAAGTAATACGCTTATTTTGCGACATTTCTTTACGCTCCTTTCTCATTACAATCACCCATTATTTTTTTGAAATAAAATACTCTTTCTAACATAATCTAGCATAATGCGACAAATGTCACAATGGTTTTTTTTCCCAAATAGCGTGTTTTTATAATAATTTCTTTTAGAGAAATTTTTTTAAATAATAAAGCCTATGCTTAGTTAATCCAAGCATAGGCTTTACTTATATTCACTTACAAACAGAGAGTGAATTCCCAACCTTTACGGTGCACCTGAACTTTAGCTAAAATTAGCACCAGTAGAGTAAACACTCCAATCGACCAAGTAGCATGCATAGAATAAGGAAATGTAGTTCATTACCTCTACCTTAAAAAATTTTACTAATTTTTTTGATAGAACTTGGCAGTGTAAAGATAACAACACGATCAGCAGACCTAAGAACGGTATCACCATTAGGAATAATTAACTCATTACCACGCAATAACGCACCAATTAACATATTGCTTGGAATCCTAGCATCTTTTAGTTTCTTACCGATAATTTTAGACTTAGCAGAGACCACGATTTCCATCGCCTCTGCTTTAGCACCTTCTAAAAGCGAAACCGCAACCACCTCACCAGCGCGAACTTGACGCAAAATCACGCCGGCAGTTAAGAGCCTTGGAGAAAGTATAACATCAACGCCCACCTTACCCATAAGAGACATATATTCAGAACGGCCCACACGGACAATAGTCTTTTGAGTTCCAAGATCTTTTGCTAAAAGGGCAAGCAATAAGTTCAGCTTATCGTCACTTGTTAAGCAAATTACTGCATCCGTTTCTCCGACACCCTCTTCGATTAGAAGGTCAATATCTGTACCATCACCGCAGAGTACAAGTCCTTTGTCAATACTCTTTGCTAATTCGTTGCAGCGTTCTCTACTTTTTTCTATCACTTTGATTGACATTCCA
>JADQBO010000013.1 GCA_016278585.1 Desulfosporosinus sp. | reverse complement strand
ATAGTCATTAGGGCTAGTCAATAACAGTTTACAATTCAAAAAACAGTCTCCTTTAACGAATAACTATATGAAAAGCGGAGGTGGTCAAAGGAAAGAAGAGCGTGATATACACAAGTTTGTAGGTTAAGGGATGATACGGGATTAAAACATCCTGTAAACAAAGGTTTAAAAAGGAAGGATGATTATTTCATGAAAAACATTAAACAAACATTTTTAGTAAGTGCCTTATCACTTGGTTTAATAGTAGGTGCAGTCGGTTTGGTTAGTGCTACCACCTCCAACAGTACTAATGCTAGTGCTAGCGATAGTGCCGCTTTTGCAACGACAGTCAGTACACCAGTTACAACAATAGATACTACACCAGTAGCCCCGATAGTTAGTACACCAGTTGCAACGAAAGCTAACACAAATGCGACCCAAAATAGTGTTAACCAAAATCAATCTCTGCAAAGCAGTACTCAACAAACTGTTCTTCAACCGTCGGTACCAATTCAACCAACACCTCAACCGTTGGTACCGAATCAATCAAATCCGTACGGCAACGGCTACGGTAACGGATATGGCTATGGTAACGGCTACTATTGTTGGTAAAGGACAATGTTGGAGTAGGATAGGCGGCTTGCAATAAGTGCCTGTCCTATTTTTCATACGTTTTATGGTGGTTAAACCAAGCTCGTCAAATGAGTTGGCTTCCAATCTAGAGGTTCCAGCTATTGATGATCAATGGCAGAAGATCAAAAAACGAATAGAAGTATAGTGGCAGACCCAAGTCAACCCGGGCAGCAAGCTTCAGGTTATGGTTATGGTTATGGTTACGGCTGTTGCGGTTATTACGGAGGAATGTGGTAAAAGCGATTTGCCAAATTAAGAAAAACACGGGGAGGACCAATTGAGGCTTCCCCGTGTTTTTCTATCTGAGTGGTATTATTACCACGAGCCGTTTCTATCCCACTCTGAGTGCTCACCTGAATTCTGGCGCCAATTGGACTGGTTTTGATTATTATAATAGTCGTGCTCTTCCTCGTCTGGATTTATATAATCCCGATCTTCATTATAGGCAGGGTTCGCAGGTTGTTGCGGTGTGGAACTTTCCGGAATCTTGTTGTCAGGGGAGACTTGGCCGGAACTCGGTTGGCTCCAGTTAGGGGATGTTCCTTGCGAAGGCTGATTTACGGGAGGACTGCTGGAAGATTTAGGTGCGCTCCAATTACTAGGGTTGCTGCCGGATGACCAATTTTGTATATCGGAACGGTCCATATAATCATGGTTCTCTGTAGTCTTTGATTCCATATTTGAAGGATGTTTGGTTTCTGGACCATTCTGAACAGTTGGCTTTTCCTTGATATCAATGGAGTCATTTTTCCAGTTTTGTGCTCTTACCTCGAAACTTTCTTCAGGGAAAAGGGTGGCTACACTTACCTTCGCATCCACCAGAGCTTTTTGGGCATTATTACGGAGGGTATCAGGTTGAACCGCTATACCTTTCTCTTCGCATCGATCATATATTAAATAACTGTTAACCGTCATGCCCTGTTGCTTGGCTTCCTGTTGGATTTTCTGGTTTGTTTGACCCACAACCACACTTCCAGACAGGTTCCTGCGAGTCATTTCATCACGGATGGAGTTTCGAAGTTTTTCTGTATCAATAATTTGGGTTCCCCACTTATTGATCGGTACCACGCTGGCTAGAACCAGGTTTTGAGTCTCGTTTAAAGTTCCCTGGTTGTTGGCGTTTTCCATGATTAAATCAACGGCTTGATAGACATCCAGTCCCTTGATAGATATTCCTTCCATTATACCTGAACCACCATTGACATCTTGTACTTTAATAACTTTGCCCTCTTTGTTGATCAATAACTCTATGCCTTTATTAATATCCAGAGCGACCGAGGCTACTGCCATATTCGGAATAAATAAGAGGGAAAAAACACTGATGCTGAGAACAAGCAACAATACTGCTGCTGTAGCTACATACTTCAAGGCGGAATTATGCAACATCAATAATCGCCTTGGGTTTAAATCGACTTCAATAGTCTGACCTATAACGGGTGGCTCTTTTGGAGTAGGAATTTCTAAAAAGTCACCTTTTTTTGTGAAGATGACAGTAACCTTTGGCGAAGTCCGCATAACGATCCCTTTGGTTTTTTCCATTTTTGTTTACACCTTCTCTCCCGGTTCTTCTGGAAGCTGCATAAATATTTTTAGCGGATAAAAATCTGGTTCGGATAAGATGAGTGCTAGGGCGATAAGATATTTTCGACCCTTTTCCAGAATTTTGCGTTTTATGCCGGTCAGTAACTCTAGTTCTTTGATGGGTAAAAGTCTATGTTTTTGAAGATGCGTCATAAGTCTAGGGTTATGGCTTAAAACTAAGGCCGCTCTTATGAGAGTTTGTTTACTGTCACTATGTTTCGGGGAGACTTTTATTAAATCATCTAACGTTACGCTATAGTCACAGAGCACACGAACGTAGTTTTCAACGTGTTGCGCAAAGACCTCTTGGTTCTCGTTTTCTTGATATTGCTCTAGGGAAGTATCAAGATCGTAGCGGCTCAGCTCTTCATCTTCAGGGTTCATGGGCGAGAGGGAAAGATGTTGATGTTTGCCCTCTTTGCGAAAATAGTCCACTAATCTTCGGCGGATCACCATTTGAACAAAACTAT
>JADQBO010000203.1 GCA_016278585.1 Desulfosporosinus sp. | reverse complement strand
GCCCCTGTAATTTCGTGCATAGCTTCTATGGTTGCTTTTTTGGCATCACTGATTCCATGTTCCATTTTGGCGTGTACTGCTTCTACTACCACAATGGCGTCATCAACCACAATACCAATCGCCAAAACCAAAGCAAAAAGCGTCAATAAATTCAAGGAATATCCTAGAAGATTCAGGAAGAAAAACGCCCCTATAATCGATACGGGAACTGCAATTGCCGGAATCAATGTAGAACGGAAATCTTGCAAGAAAATAAATACTACGATGAATACCAAGATAAACGCTTCAATTAAGGTATGGACTACTTTTTCGATAGAGGCATCCAGAAATTCATTGGTGTCAAAGTTTACGGTATAGTGAATCCCTTCTGGGAAGTCGCTTTCGGCGGTTTTTAGGTAAGCTTTGATATCGTTGATGATGTCTTGTGCATTAGAACCCGGCGTTTGAAAAATCCCCATACTGATGGCTGGAGAATTTCCGTTTTCTCCTCTTCCTGTATAAGATTGCGCTGCCAATTCTACTTTAGCCACATCTTTCAGCATTAGGTTTTGTCCGTTTCCTAAAGACTTAATGATGATATTATCATACTGTTCTTTGCTGTTGTATTTCCCAACGTATTTGATGATGTATTCAAAAGAACTTCCACTGTTTTGACCGATAGAACCTGCTGCCGCTTCTCTACTCTGTTCGTTTATCGCTGCGGTAACATCTGTAGGATTCAGTCCATAAGCAGCTAGTTTATTGGGGTCTAGCCAAATTCTCATGGAATAATTTTTTCCACCCATTACGTTGGCATCTCCTACTCCATTAATCCTTTTGATATTTGGAATAACGTTTATATTCAAATAATTCTGAAGATAAACATCATCTATTTTTTTATTTTCTGAGTAAAAAGAGAGGTACATCAGCGCACTGGTTTGTTGTTTTTGCGTTACCACTCCAGAACGCGTTACTTCACTTGGTAAAAGCGGTGTAGCTCTGGCTACTCTATTCTGCACGTTTACTGCAGCAATATCTGGATTTACTCCTTGTTTAAAAAATATCTGAATGTTCGCCGAACCATCATTTCCCGCAGAAGAAGTAATATAGCTCATTCCTTCTACCCCGTTGATTTGTTCTTCTAAAGGCACTACTACACTTTTCATCACCGTTTCTGCATTGGCTCCTGTATAATTTGCCGATACGCTTACGGTAGGAGGTGCGATATCTGGATATTGAGTCACGGGTAAAGCCATCAATCCCAGCACCCCTAAAATAACGATGAGAATAGAAATTACGGTTGATAAAACCGGTCTGTTGATGAAATTCTTTATCATTAGAAAAGCGGTTTTATAGATTGTACAATGCTATCAAATTTTGCAGGTTTTGGAATAATTGCCGTTCCTGGTTTTAGTCCACCAATTCCTGCAGCTACTACTTTGTCACCTTTGTTTACACCAGATTTAATGATGACCATGTTATTAATTCTGTCCTGTACTTCAATCACTGTGTTTTTAGCAGTATCTTTTTCTACTTTGAATAGGTAAACCATGCCTTGCTGTTCATAGGTAGCACTTTCTGGAACCACTAAAGTATTGTCATAGAATTTAGGAAATCTGATGGCTCCACTGTTTCCGTTGGTGAGTAATTTAGAAGGATTACGAAACCCTACTCTGAACTGAATGGTTCCTGTAGCTGGGTCAATCTGACCTGTTACCACTTCTATTCTTCCTTTTTCTGAATAGAGACTTCCATTGGCTAATTCTAGTTCTACGTTGGGTAGATTTTTGATTTTATCAGGAACGGTAGCTCCGTAAGATTTTTCTAAGAAATCTAAATATTCTTTTTCATTCATGGAGAAATATGCATATACAGAACGGGTATCTGAAATGGTAGTGAGCGGTGTAGCATCAGAAGGGCCAACTAAACTTCCAACTTTCAATGGCAGTTTTCCTACAATTCCTGAAATAGGCGCTCTGATGATGGAATAATTGATATTCGCCTGTACTGATTTATAATTAGCAGACGCTTGTTGCTGAGATGCGATTGCTTGTGAAAGTTGCGCTTGTGCTCTTGCTAAATTTGCTAAAGCCGTCTGCAATTGTACATTGCTGATGATATTTTTTTCAACGAGAGGTTTTAATTTATTTACTTCTACTTGCGCAGCATTTACGGCTGCTCTCGCCGCAGAGACATTGGCTTGTGCCGCAGTAATTCCAGATTTTGCAGCATCTGCATTTTCGCTTAGCATGTTGGTTTCTAGTCTGAACAGCGGTTGACCAGCGGTTACATATTGGCCTTCATCTACTAAAACCTGAGTAATATATCCTTGAATTTTTGCACGAACATCATTATTTACCACTCCTTTTATTGCAGCAGGATAGACATCATATCCTGTTACGTTTCTGGTTTCTACACTGATTACGGGATATGGTTTTGGACCGTCTTTTTTCTCTTCTTGTTTTTTACAAGAAATGACTGATAGAATTGATAAGATGAGGAGTAAAAAAATATTTTTCATATAATTCAATTTTTTCATAATTTATAATTTGTCTAATGTTTCCTGAATATTGGCAATGTTTTTTTCTAAAAGGGATTTATAAAGTGAGTATCGTTTTTCGTACTCGGTATTATTGACCTGAGTTCTTCTAAACTCACTTAATTGGTCTAAAATTTTGATTTCTCGTTTCATGCGCATGA
>JADQBO010000407.1 GCA_016278585.1 Desulfosporosinus sp. | reverse complement strand
TTCTCCATTATTATCAATAACATACCGTTTGCCAATGATATCTTCTTTGCTGTTATCATAACAATATTGTTCAAAAGTTCTGTTTTTACTCCATTCCTGATATCCTTGCTTAAGAAGTAACGCTATCTCTTCTTGATTAGCTTGCCGAAAAATCATACGGTAACACTCATTTCTTTAGAATATCTCCTTCTGATCAAAGAATTGATCCATAATAATCATGTAGTTTCTTCAAATGGATTTATAGATTATTGTATATCTAGGTAGTTTTATTACTTAGAGATATGATAAGTAGATAACGCATTAGGGGAAGGGGTAGTTCAATTCGATTTAGAGGCTGCCCGTGTTGGAGCTTGATAGACGGCGAGAATCTAGAGGTTACAGAGAGTGGTTACTGCTTCTGTAAGGGACATAACTTGAGAAGAATTTCGGGATTTACGATTATCCAAGAAGGAAATTGGAATTCTTTGGCGAAATAAATAAAAAATACCTTTAATATAAGGTTTAATAAAAACATACATAACATAGGCTTACTGCCTGTCAAAATCGCTTGGAGGCGTACATATGTATGATAATTCAGCATTGAAGGATTCGTGGTTTAAAATTCGGCCATGGCTTTCTGGTATAATCGTTACTATGATCATAATACTAATACAAAGTATACCATATCTCTGGCTACGGGTAGTGGGTGTGACGTTAATTACAATTGGTCTTTTTCTGGTGATCCGAAAACTTTCGGTTGATCGCCGAAGATTGTTGAGTGTAGCAACTATTGATGAACTGACGAAAGTTGGTAATTACAGGGCCTTTCAGGAACGGATGCGACTTGAAACCCAGCGCGCTCTGCGTAATCATAAACCACTTACGTTGATTCTGATTGATTTAGATCGGTTTAAAAACTACAATGATTCCTTAGGACACCGTTTAGGTAATGAGTTATTGTATTCAGCGGCTCAGGGTTTCCAGGGCGCCGTTCGTTCGATCGATGGAGTTTATCGTTTTGGCGGGGATGAGTTTGCTATTATATTGCCGGAAACGGATTTGGAAACAGCAGGATACATTGTGAAAAGGATTCAAGATTCATTTGAGTACCTTCCTAATCGTGGGGAGGTAACCCTAAGCGTGGGAATGGCTACTTATCGAGAAGAGCCACTACACGAGTTTTTCGATCGCGTAGACCATTTGATTTATAACGTTAAAGCTAAAGGAGGAAACGGTTGTCAATTTGAATTAAGTGGAACCTATGCTAGTAACCGTATTTCCTCGCCAGCTTCGTAAAGGGGTAAAGAATGATTATGTTTTATTAATTTAATTAGTATCAACAAATTCTTAATACTAGATTGAAGACTTAAGACATATTTGGGAAAACAAAATTACAAATAGATTACTATTTGTAATTAAATTATAGCGTTATTGTTAATTTGTTTGTTATTTATCACTAGAGTTGCATAAAATTAACGATCATTTGTCAAGTAATGCCTCGCCACGATATATAGCGTAAAACATTGAAAACTAGCGATAATATACCGAAAACCCTGTATTTTAGCATAAAAAAGCCTTATAATTAGAGATGGAGTAGTTCTTGTCCAAATCCAACTATAAGGAGAAATAAATATAGAGTTAAAAATAAACTAATTAATCTGTTTACACAAGAATGATTAAGAGGAAAAGATTTTCTCTTAATCATTCCTTGTGAAGCCATTTATATTTTACCTTCTATACCTTCCATATCTTCCATTTTTTTAACAATCGAATATAAAGCGTTAAATTTGATATGATCTTCTTTCGTCGATCCATTAACCCCATTAACTTTTTCGCACTCAAACTTTAACTTTTTTAGTAAATCATTCCACATTTTCTCATAATCCATGTGACTCAGCTCCTTTATGTCTTTTTATTACAACTTATTAAAATTATTAAGAATTAAAGAATTAACAATATTTTAACTCATATACTCATGGTATACAATTGTTTTACTACCACTTCAAAAATTTCATTAATCAATTAATTGCATACCCATATGTTGTAAATAAATTTTGTAGGATAATGTATGTTATTAACTTCAAAAGCAAAAGAAGGATTAATTATTAGTGAGGATATCATAATTTAAGGTATCCTTCGAATAATAAATATCGTATTATACACAATAAATAATAATGTGAAGTTGGAGCGAACGGTCGAATGATGTTACACGTTATCTAACTCCAAGATGACGAAATGTAGTTAGGGCGTGTAGAGGAATTAGACTTGTGAATGGGAAACCTTGTTTATACTCTTATAAATGCCTAACTCCGAATAGGGGTAGGTATTTTGTTTTATCCGATTTGAGGGGAACGTATATGCTGCTTTTATTAGAGTTAATGTGGTTCTTTAAGCAAGAAAAGAAAAGCTACGGTCTGGGTATTTTGGTTTTGGTCTGTGTAGGCTTTATCAATCTCTTTCCTCCCTATGTGGTACGGATTATCGTGGATGGGATCAGTCTGGGGAACCTGACCCAAGGGATTTTGCTCAAGTGGTCACTTCTTCTTTTGGGCGCAGGAATTGCTGCTTACGGATTACGGTATTGCTGGCGTTTGCTAATTTTTGGGGCGTCAAGCCGGCTTGGGCGGTTGCTTAGAAAACAGCTCTTTGAGCATTTTACACATTTATCGCCGCAATTTTATCGGAAACACCGAACTGGAGAT
>JADQBO010000032.1 GCA_016278585.1 Desulfosporosinus sp. | reverse complement strand
ACGCGGGACACCCTGATTAAAAGTCAGGTGCTCTAGCCGACTGAGCTAATGGCCCAATAGTGTATCACGAATTAGAATATTACATGAAAACATTAAGTCTGTCAAGACTTTTCCGTAATTTTCGATACAATCGTGAGACTCATATCTTGCTCGTGGGAATGAAATCTTTTAGGCATGTAACGTCTTAATCAGCAAAGATTTCCCCGCGGACAATCGTTTGTTCACGTCCTGGCCCAATTGCAACCAAGGTAGCGCGAACACCCGAGAGTTCTTCAATTCGAAGGATATAATTCTGGGCTGCCTGAGGTAGGTCCTCGAAACGGCGTACATGTGTAATATCTTCTTGCCAACCAGGCATTTCCTCATATACCGGTTGACATTGCTTAAATATCTTTTGACTTTGTGGAAACTCCCGGATAATCTCCTCCTGGACACGATACCCAACGCAAATTTTCAGTGTCTCGAATCCCGTAAGAACATCCAGTTTTGTAACGGCAAAATCAGAAATTCCACTTACACGGACGGCATAGCGTGCAATCACTGCATCAAACCAACCACATCGACGCGCACGACCTGTCGTGGTTCCAAACTCATGTCCATTCTTCTGCATTTCTTTACCGTTCTCATCCAGTAGCTCTGTTGGAAAAGGGCCTTCTCCGACCCGCGTAGTGTACGCTTTAATTACCCCGATCACCCGATTAATTCGGGTCGGACCAACACCCGCTCCTATACAAGCTCCTCCAGCAATCGGATGAGAAGAAGTTACAAATGGATAGGTTCCATGATCAATGTCCAGCAAAGTTCCCTGTGCACCTTCAAAGAGGACTTTCTCTCCTGCTTGTATGCTTACATCAATGGTGAGGGAACTGTCGGTAACCATTGAGCGAATTCTTTCTGCATAGCCTAAATACGTTTCATAAATTCCTTCAAATTCGAGAGCTTCTTTACCATAGACTTTCACGAATAAGTTATTCTTTTCCACTAAGTTACGTCGCAGTTTCTCAGCAAACTCATCCTTATCCATGAGATCAATCATTCGAATTCCAATCCGTGACGCCTTATCCATATAGGCAGGACCAATTCCACGCTTGGTGGTTCCAATTTTATGATCCCCCCGTGCCTCTTCTTCTAAGCCATCCAGTACCCTGTGATAAGGCATAATTACATGGGCATTACTGCTAATGACCAGTTTACCTGTCTTAATTCCTCGCTTGGCAAGGTAGTCTAATTCTTCTAACAAGACCTTTGGATCGATCACCACACCATTACCAATGACACAAGTTTTGTCTGGATAAAGGATACCTGAAGGAATAAGATGAAGCTTAAACTCTTCCCCATTTGCAACAACCGTGTGACCAGCATTGTTCCCCCCCTGGTACCTTACAACCACACTCGCTTTTTCTGCTAAGAAATCCGTTATCTTCCCTTTTCCCTCGTCTCCCCATTGTGAACCAATTAAAACAACAGCAGCCATATAGATTTTCCCCCTATCTTTCAAGCTCTAATCTTCTAATTCCAGTCGTTTAAAGATATCATCCACGTGCTGTAGGTGATAGCTTAAATCGAACAAGCCTTGAATTTCCTCTTTTGTCAAATAGTTTAGGACACGAGCATCGGCGGAAACAACTTCAATGAAGTCCAGACCTTGCTCCCAGGCCTGAAACGCATTACTTTGAACCCAAGCATAGGCCTCTTCTCTCATACAGCCATGTTCGATCAAGGCTAAAAGAACGCGCTGGGAAGAGGTCAGCCCATAGGTTTTCTGCAGGTTTCGTTTCATCTGATCCTCTCGAATTCTAAGACCAGAAATAACTTTAGTTATTTGTCGCAGCATATGATCTAAGAGAATGCAGCTGTCCGGAAGTATGATTCGTTCCACAGAAGAGTGAGTCATATCTCGTTCATGCCAGAGTGCAATGTTTTCCATTGCGGCTAACGCATTGCCCCGCAGAAGCCTCGACATTCCCGACACTTGCTCGCAAATAATTGGATTACGTTTATGCGGCATTGCAGAGGAACCCTTTTGCCCCTCTGCAAAGGGTTCCTCCACTTCTAGGATATCCGTACGCTGTAAGTTGCGAATTTCAGTTGCGATTTTTTCAATAGAACCACCGATTATGGCCAGGGTAGTCACGAAATGAGCGTGTCTGTCCCTTTGTAAAATTTGATTACTAACTAAAGCCGCCTGTAAACCAAGATATTGACAAACTTCTACTTCCACTTCTGGTGCGACATTGGCATACGTACCCACAGCACCAGAAATTTTTCCAACACTCACTGAAGCGATTGCTTGTTCGAGGCGTTCAGCTTGACGATCAATCTCGGCGATCCATAAGGCTAGCTTTAGACCAAATGTTAGTGGTTCGGCATGAATACCATGAGTCCGACCGACCATCACACTATATTTGCTTTCCAAGGCTCGTTTAACCAACGTAGCTCTAAAGTCTTTTAAATCTTTCTTAAGCAAAAGCCCCGAATCTCTTAATACAAGGCTTAACGCAGTGTCTTTGACATCTGATGAGGTTAAACCAAGGTGTAGATATTTTCCTGTTTCCCCAATCTCTTCTACAACTGCTTGTAGAAACGCAATTAGATCATGACGTACCACGGCCTCAATTTCTAAGATCCGTTTAGGATTCACCTTTGCCTTTGCTCGAATTTCTTCCATAGCTTCCTGAGGGATTTCCCCTCGTTTCGCCATAACTTCAGCAACCGCAAGTTCTACTTCCAACCAACGTTCATATTCATATCCATCCTGCCATAACGTTCCCATTTCTGGTTGAGTATATCGATCGAGCAAAAACCTTCGCCCCCAGTCATTTCTTTAACTTTCTAATAGGATCATCCTATTAGCTTCCACGATAGCGTTTAATGATCAAAGACTAATAATCACATTCAAAGTTCAATAAAGCACTTATGAAAGCATACACTCCTACTTTAATTCTGGACAAACTTCAGTATAGACTCTATCCGAAGTTAATTTTTTATACCTTTAGTCACGATATCTCGAGCAACTACAATACCCGTTGCCGAAGCTTGCATTAATCCACGTGTAATTCCCGCTCCATCACCAATAGTATATAGTCTAGGAATCGCAGTTTCGAAGTTCGATTTAACTTTTACTTTTGAAGAATAAAATTTAACCTCAACCCCGTACAATAAGGTGTTTTTTGAATACATACCCGGTGCAATTTTATCAAAGGCTTTTAGGGTTTCAATAAGGGAGGTCAAATACCGCTCTGGGAGTACATAACTAAGGTCTCCTGGAACTGCCGATAAAAGCGTCGGAATAGTCGTGGATTGACGCAAACGGGCTTCAGTGGTCCGTCTTCCTTCTATAAGGTCTCCCAAACGCTGAACCATTACCCCGCCACCCGTTAGCATGTTCGCTAGCCGAGCAATATATCGTCCATATTTAATCGGTTGATTAAAGGGTTCTGTAAAGCGTGTTGAAACTAATAAAGCAAAATTTGTATTCTTTGTCTTCTTTGCCGCATCGGCATAGCTATGCCCATTCACCACGGCAATGTCCCCATCATAGTGCTCCTCTGATACCACGCCACCTGGATTAACGCAGAAACTCCTTGTCTTAAGATCATACGTGTCTGAATAATAAACCAGTTTTGGCTCGTAAAGTTCACGAGTTAAATGATCCATAATAGAGTTGGGAACTTCGACACGTACACCAATATCTACTTCGTTGTTTTCTGTTTCTACCCCTAAACTAATCGCTTGATCTGCAAGCCAATTTGCTCCACCTCTGCCGGGGGCTGCAACCACATAACGAGCAAATACTTCATCCAGTTCTTCTTCATCACGACGTTGGATGGTAGCTCCTACGGCACCTTCAGAGTCAGCAACAATATTCTTAACTTCAGCTAGTTCCCAAAAGGTTGTATTCGTCTTTTGCATAAGATATTCATACATGCCCTTTAACACATCATAGGCCAGTTCTGTACCCAAGTGGCGTACAGGACAACGAATTAAGGCGATGTTGTGGCGAGATGCCTCATATTCAATCTCTTCCACCCGGTGATTATCTAATCCATACACAGTTTCCTGAGCTCCGAACTGCCGGTAAATAGAATCAGCATAATCAATCAACTCTTGCGCTTGTTCTTCTTTCATATATTCAACTAAACGACCACCCACCGCTGGACTTAAAGACAGTTTTCCATCACTGAAGGCCCCTGCACCTGACCATCCTCTAGTAATAGCACATGGATTACATCCTCCGCAAACTCCAGTTTCACGAGCAGGGCACTTTCGTTTTTCTATGCTGCGACCATTATCTACAATAAGAATTTTTAGATCTTTACGGTGTTTCGATAACTCCAAAGCCGTGAAAATTCCGGCTGGCCCGGCTCCTATAATTAAGACGTCCACATTATGTTTCAATTGTTTCCCCTCCTAGAGCCGTTTCTTTTTTCCAACTAGCAAAGAACCCAAGCACAAACAATTCCATCTTAACAATCCAGCTCCTCCTTGTCAATCCAATAACCGAACATTAATTAAAAAAATACATAAAACATTCGACAATTTTATTCTTGCTTTTTTATTCTATCCTCTAACATAAAAATTCCCCTGCCTATAAATTGGCAAGGGGAAACTATTTAAGCCATTTGATGTTGTCGCTCAAGGTTTACAAACTTGGTAAACTCTTTAAGGAACCCTAATTCAACGGTTCCTACAGGACCATTACGGTGTTTTGCAATAATTATCTCTGCTATTCCTTTTTTCTCCGACTCCGCATGATAATAATCATCTCGATAAATAAATGAAATCACGTCTGCATCTGCTTCAATTGCCCCTGACTCTAATAAATCTGACATGACCGGTCGTTTATCTTGGCGTTGTTCAACCCCCCGGTTAAGTTGAGATAAGGCAATAACTGGAACTTTAAGTTCACGTGCAATCCCCTTGAGTGTTCTGGAGATTTGAGCAACTTCTTGCTGACGACTTTCTGACTTTTTCCCAACCGACAAAAGCTGAAGATAGTCAATAATAATCAACCCCAAATTGTGTTCTGATTTCAATCTGCGGGCCTTCGAACGTAGCTCTGCCAAAGTGATTCCTACCGTATCATCAATAAAGATGGGGGCATCCGAGAGGGGCCCTACTGCCCGCGTCAATTTCGGCCAGTCAGCATCCAGCAACTCTCCCGTCCTAACACGCTGTTGATCAACCATGGCTTCTCCACAAAGCATTCGTTGTACCAATTGTTCCTTGGACATTTCCAAACTAAAAATTGCAACCGGAACCTTTGCTCGTACTGCCGCATTTTGTGCCATATTTAAGACAAGGGCCGTTTTTCCCATCGAGGGTCGGGCTGCAATAATGACTAAATCAGACGATTGCCAACCCGATGTCATTCGATCTAATTCCGAAAAAAAAGTGGGAACGCCTGTTAGATTCCCTTTATGGGCATAGAGATACTCTATCTTTTCAAACGTTTCTAGCAAAACGTCACGAATAATGCTAAATCCATCTTTAACACGCCGCCGAGAAAGATCTAAAATTAATCTTTCAGCTTCCTCCAGAAGTTCGCGTGCTTCTTCCCCAGGCTCATAACCACGTTCTAAGATACTGCTTGTCGCCCGAATGAGCTGACGTAGAAGGGCCTTTTCTGACACTAGTCTCGCGTAATAATCTACGTTTGCCGCTGAAGGGACTGAACGGGCAATCTCAGAGATAGTCGCTATTCCGCCCACCTGTTCTAGCCGTCCCTGTCGACGTAAAACCTCCGCGACACTCACTAAGTCCACTGGATCTCCTTTTTCGAAAAGATCATGAATGGCGGAAAAAATTAAACGATGATTATCTCTGTAAAAGTCATCCGGTTGAAGCATCTCAAAGACAGAGCTGCCAGCCTCTGGATCGAGCATCATCGCACCTAAAACCGCTTGCTCGGCCTCTAAATTCTGTGGTGGAACTTTTATGAGTTCCATATCTTCTCTCCTCACGGTCATACTTCTCTCTAAAAAACGTGGCTCATAGCTTCTTCAATTGTAGTGACTGGCACTACTTCAATACCCTGTAAGCTTTGAGGTACATCTGCCATATTTTCAAGTGGAATCAAAACCTTGCGAACTTCTACCTGTTTTGCTCCAAAAATCTTTTCATAAATACCACCAACTGGTTTAACTTTACCTTGAATGGAAATTTCCCCTGTGATAGCAACATCTTGCCGAAGGGGTTGTTTTTTCAACGCACTATAAATAGCTAGAGTTGTTGCTAGTCCTGCTGAGGGTCCATCGATATTTGCTCCTCCAACCACGTTAACATGAACATCATAATTACGTAAATCTTCTCCGGTTAGATCACGAATGACAGCGGTAGCATTAAAAACAGCATCTCTTGCCATGCTTCCTGCCGTTTCATTAAACCGAACCGTTCCTTTTCCATCCTGTCCAGCAAAGACAATTGCCTCAATCTCCAAAACAGACCCCAGAAATCCAGAAACCCCCAACCCCAAAACTCTTCCAATTTCCATACTCGATTGGACTTTGCGAAAAATAAAAGGGGTAAGCCGAGCTGAGCGAAGGACTTCATAAACATCCGCGCTTGTCACTCGAATTTCCTCTTGATCAGGGTTACGATACCTTGCTAAACCGTACGCATCCGTTAGAATACTATTCGCCTTCCGTCCTTCAATCACATATTCACTGATGATTTCCGGGACGTTTTCTTCTAAAGTTACACCAAGCTTTTGACCAGCATTTAATATAATGTGCTGAACATCTCTTGGTTCTAGAGGAACAAAGAATACTTCGGAACAACGAGAACGCAGCGCTGGATTAAGCTCAGCAGGATTCCGCGTGGTAGCCCCAATGAGAACAAAGTCAGCCGGAGCTCCCTCATCAAAGAGTTTCTTAATCCACAAAGGAACTTGTTTGTTACCCGGATCATAATACGAAGAATCAAAGAGTGCACGCTTATCTTCGAGTACTTTAAGCAGCTTATTTAAAAGCAAGGGATCCATTTCACCAATTTCATCAATGAAGAGAATTCCTCCATGGGCATCGCTCACCAACCCCATTTTAGGTTCAGGTATACCGACATCCGCTAGATCATGCTTGGCTCCTTGATAGATCGGATCGTGTACCGAACCCAAAAGAGGATTGGTTACATCCCGAGGATCCCATCTTAAGGTCGTACCATCCACCTCGATAAAGGGAGCATCCTTGGTAAAGAGCGCATGGGGACGGTTCTTAACCGTTTCCAAAGCAACCCTGGCTGCAGAAGTCTTACCGACCCCCGGTGGACCATATATCAATATGTGTTGAGGATAGGGTGTTGCCAATTTAGCTAAAAGTGCTTGTACAGCGTTTTCCTGCCCTACGATCTCTTCCACAGTTTGAGGACGTAACACATCAAAGGCAGAGCGTTTGAGTGAAATAGTATTCATTTTCTCAAGAATGGCTAACTTTTTAAGGGTTTGAGCATTTTCCGGTCCAACAGTTTCTTGGAGCACATGCCTTTTAATTTCTTTGAGGTAATCTTCATGCCGCTCTTGCATCTTTTCTGAAACAACACGTTCTAGGCGTTCTTCGACTGCACGCTTAGCTATCAGGTCTGCCATTTGTTCCTCGATTTCATCTAAAATCTGGGGAACTTCCTGCATCTTAACGATGGTTTGATCAGTCGGATCATCAAAAACAATTTTGCGTAATCCGGTGACACGTTTGACAAGTTCATCGGAACGCATAAGCTTCAGTGCATCCAAGCGACTGGCTTTCAGCACTAGCTTGTCTGTTCCATAATAATTTGCAAGTAGAACATATAGAGATTCCACTTCCCGACTCCACTCTTCCTCATCTTGTAAGCGAACACCGGGATTTTTTTGATTTAACCATTTTGTCAAAATCCCTTTCATCAGGGGGCCCCTTTCACGAGAACAGAATATCGTTGGTCATGGTTCAGCCGATTATTTTCCTATATCGCACTTACATGAACCTGAAGTTTTGCCATCACTTCCGGATGAATTTTTACCTGAACTTCGTAACTACCCAAGGCTTTAATGGGTTCTTTTATCTCTAATTTCCGTTTATCTACTTCGACACCGTGCTGTTTTTTTAAGGCATCGACAATCTCTTTACTGGTCACAGACCCAAACAAACGGCCTCCTTCTCCTGTTTTCGTCTTAACTTCAATCAGGAGAGCATTAAGTTTATTACCTAGTTGAATAGCATCTTCTTTTTCTTTGGCCTTGCGGCGATCTTCCACAGCTTTCTTATGTGAGATATCCTGAATATTGCCTGTCGTGGCTTCGATAGCTAGCTTTTTAGGGAAGAGGAAATTTCTAGCATACCCATCGGCAACCTCTAGTATCTGTCCCTTTTTACCAGTTCCTTTGACATCTGTTTGAAGAATAACCTTCATGTAAATTCCTCCTTAGAATTCTTCCGGTAGGCGCCGGAAATTCATCACTAAATCGAATAATCCAAACATAATTATACTGACAATACTAAACACGAAATATATGAAATTGACAAGAATTAAGGCCCATTTAAGTACCCGAGGGATCTTTGGAGATTGCAACAAATAGAGATACGCAGAAATACCTAACACTAGGGTTACCGCCCCGTAAACAACCATAAGGTTAATCCCTAAGCCACGAATAACTGACCAGGAAAGCTGATCCCCTAAGAGATAGCAAGCAATCCCCAAAACTGCTCCCCAAACTGCATACCATGGTAAACGCCACCGGGTGAAGGGGACCCACTCTCCATCTCCATTAAACCAACGCCTTATAATATAGAAAACAAACCCAAACTCAAGTAGAGCAATAATCGCTGCAATACTAGGAATGACTAGGGCATAGATTTCTATGCCTTGTTTCAATAACTCTCGGATCTGTACCTCGTTAATCCCTTGTTGTTGCATCACTTCCAGCAATCCCGAAGCTTGATACTGTTGAATCGTTGTGCCAATTATGACATTCGCAGTCGTCTTATCAAACCCTTGTGCTGCAAATGCAAGAGTCGGTATGGCCCCTAAAACCGCTGCCAAGGTAGCACTCCAAAAAAAGTTCACCCGAACCGGCCAATTCTGTTGCCAACCAAAAACCCCAAGGAGCCCTGCCAAAGGTACAAAGCCAAGATAGTCAAGTGCCTCGACCCCAAAAACAGCCAATGATGCCATATATCCACTCGCTAGAAAAAATGCGGATAAAAGCACCCCCTTGCGGCGCCCTACCACAAACACTGCGTATAACAAGAGTACTTCCCAAAAAAATCCCCAGATTCCCATAGCGATGCCTACCCAAGGAAAGGTTAAAAGAACGACTCTCGCTAAGTAATCCTGTGCTAATTCATCACTTATAAACATGTTTCCCAACTTTCTCCCTATAAAGTTAGTCTTCCGGAGCGAGATAGCTTAGTAGCAAGCTCAAATCTCCCCATTGTTTTTCTAGGTTCATCTCATCCGTATTCTTTAAACCTTCTAGTCGTTGTAATAGCATACGATCAAGTCGGGAAAAGTCAAAACCTAACCTTCTTGATAACAAATAACTCATTCCAACTAGGTCCGCAAGACCCTGAATCATCTCATCCTCTGAACCACTAAGGGTTCCATGTTGGATAAGCCACTGTGCCTGAATTAGATTTACCTTTAGTTCATCAATGGCTTTTAAGCCCTTAACTACATCTACTTCAATATCCAGGGATGCCCCCTCCTAATTTTCCATTTTCTGCGAAGGCCCTCTTATAGACAAACTATACCTAAGCATACAGTTCGTGATAAACCTCTAAATCTCCTGCACCTAACTCTAATGAAAATATAACCAGAGGTAAAAGGTCCTGGGGGCAAATAATAAAAAAAGAAAAAGGGAGCTCTCGCTCCCTTTTCTCTACTCTACACTATATGGCAATAAGGCTATACTACGAGCCCGTTTGATGGCCAATGTTACTTGGCGCTGATGCATAGCGCAGTTACCTGAAATACGACGAGGCAATATTTTGCCACGATCCGTAACATACTTTCGTACTTTATGTGTTTCTTTGTAATCCATTGATTGTACTTTATCGACACAAAAGCTACATACCCGCTTACGTGGGCGACGTCCGCGTTCACGTTTCATACTAATTCTCCCCTTCCCTTACTAGAATGGGATGTCATCATCCAAATTTACTTCATGTCCAAACGAGCTATTTCCACTTGGCCTTGATTCTGCGCCCCCGCCGCTCCCGCCGTCTTTCGGACTTAAGAAACGAACGTCTTCCGCAATAACCTCTGTAACCCAGCGTTTTTGACCGTCTTGTCCAGTATACGAACGTACTTGTATACGACCATCAGCAGCAGCGAGCTTTCCCTTTGCCAAATAATTTGCACAGAGCTCTGCAAGTTGCCGATAGACGACACAATTAATAAAGTCAGTCTCTCTTTCCCCCTGGGCATTCTTGTAATTGCGGTCGATCGCTAACGTAAAATTAGCAACCGCTACACCTGTTGGTGTGTAGCGCAATTCGGGGTCTTTCGTTAAACGGCCAATCAATACGACACGATTCAACATATACGCCCCACCGTCCTTTTAATCATCTTTTCTAACGGTTAGGAAACGGATTACGTCGTCGGAGATTTTCATAACCCGCTCAATTTCCTGAGATGTACGGCCTTCGCCTTCAAAGTTCATCAGGATATACTGACCTTCTTTATAATCTTCGATCTCATAGGCCAACCGACGTTTACCCCACTTTTCTACGGTCAGGTTTTCGCCACCATTAGTGGCCACGAGCCCACCTAAACGTTCAACAAGTGCTGTGGTTGCCTCCTCATCCAGATCTGGCCGGATGATATAAAGTATTTCATACGCTTTCATATTTGCACCTCCCCTCGGACTAAGCGGCCCCGATTTTACGGAGCAGGGACATTTAGACTTCCAAGCAGAAATTATACCATTTCGTCTCCTAAAAAGCAACTTTTATAGTTCTGAAAAGGATTAACCTAGTTTTGCTATACATTAAAGCGGAAGTGAACAATATCTCCATCATTCATAATGTACTCTTTACCTTCCAAACGCACTAACCCTTTATCTTTCGCACCGTTCATACCGTTGTAAGCTACGAAATCCTTATAAGCGACTACTTCTGCTCGGATAAATCCATGTTCAAAATCCGTATGAATTACCCCTGCCGCTTTGGGAGCCTTTGTTCCCTGGTTGATCGTCCACGCTTTAACTTCGATGGGTCCTGCAGTAAAGAAGGTCATAAGACCCAGTAAGTGGAAAGCAACCTTGATCAAACGGTCAAGTCCCGATTCTTTGAGTCCTAAATCTTCCAAAAAAGCATCCTTTTCGTCTGCTTCAAGCTCTGAAATTTCCGCTTCGATCTGTGCGCAGACTACCACAACTTCGGCACCCTCTTCGGCAGCAATCTCCTTAACTTGTTGAACATAAGGATTGTCACTTGCAGTCGCAAGTCCATCTTCACTAACATTTGCGACATAGAGCACTGGTTTTAGCGTTAAGAGCGAAAACCCTTTGAGACTATCTCGTTCCTCATCAGTAAAGGTCAACGAGCGAGCCCCTTTTCCTTGATTAAACACTTCTTTCAAGCGTTCCAAGAGAGCAACTTCCCTTTGAGCCTTTTTATCCCCCGTTTTCAAGAGTTTCGACGTCCGTTCTGAACGTTTCTCTACACTCTCCATATCGGCTAAAACTAACTCAAGGTCAATCGTCTCAATATCCCGTTTAGGGTTGACATTTCCTTCGACATGGACAACGTTCTCATCTTCAAAACAACGCACGACATGGACAATAGCGTCTACCTCGCGAATGTGTGACAAAAACTTATTCCCTAAACCTTCTCCCTTACTAGCCCCCTTGACAAGTCCGGCAATATCTACAAACTCGACGGTCGCTGGAACTATCTTCTTAGGATGCACCATATCCGCCAGTTTTTGCAAACGAGAATCAGGAACTTCCACCATTCCGACATTTGGATCAATCGTACAAAATGGATAATTGGCCGCTTCAGCCCCCGCTTGGGTAATGGCGTTAAACAACGTAGACTTACCAACATTCGGCAAGCCTACAATTCCTGCATGTAATGTCATGCTTTTGAACCTCCTCCTAATACGCAGACGAGCTATCTTTAAGATTATATGTGATGTTTTCCTACTCTGCAATACTCTTTTTATTTTTAATCGGCTTGTTGAAGTATCTCCTTCAAATTGCGTTCAAGCTTAACTCTAGGAATCCAGGCTTGATGCTGACAGCCTAAGCATTGTATCCGAAAGTCCATCCCCGTTCTCATTACTTTCCAATCAGTACTACCACAGGGGTGAGATTTTCGAAGACGAACAATATCTCCTACATTTAATGCAATCACTTTTAACTCTCCCTCCTAAGGCGAGGCTCGAAGTGCGAAGTTCGAGCCTCGATATAAAAGCAACAAGTATTTTTTCACACTTCTCTTTGGTTAGCCCTGGAATTACAACTAAAGGTTTTAGTTAGTTCTCTGAATATTCTCTTATACCTTGTCTTTATCTGAACGCTTGACGGGGTCTTCTATGAAAATAGTTTGATGTGGAGTTCTAATTCCTTCTTTTAGAAATGCGCTATGTATTTGACGACGGAGTTCTCGTTCTAGGCTCCACTGTTCATTAGGTTGAGTATAGGCAATCACACGCAAAACTGCATTACGTTCTCCGAATTGAATTACACCCTGAACTGTGGGGGCATCAATAATTTTATCTCCGAACTCTGTACCAACTATCTCACAAACTGAATGCATAACTTTAATGGCACGATCGAAGTCTTCATTATAAGGAATTTGAATATCAACTAAAGCCCTCATCTTGCCACGGCTGAAATTGGTAACGGCTGCGATGCTACCGTTAGGAATTATATGAAGTTCACCACCCCAATCCCTTAAATGTGTAGCCCGAATTCCGGTCTCTTCAACAACCCCAGAGAATTGTCCCGTTTGTATATATTCTCCGACGGAAAACTGGTCCTCAAAAAGGATGAAGAAACCTCCGATAATATCTTTAACTAAGCTTTGCGAACCAAAACCTATAGCGACACCCAATACACTAGCTGAAGCTAGAAGAGTACCTGTATCAAACTTAAAAAGTTGCTTAAGTGTATGCAAAATAGCGGTAAAGGTAACTAAATAAAACGCCATACTCCGGAGAAGGGAAAACAAGGTATTGGCTTTACGTTCATTTATAAGTTGTTTCCCTTTGCGTTCTATCAACATACGACGAGCTAGATATATAAACAAACCATACACAACACGTGCGATAACCAGTATTACTACAATATAAAGTATTAGATTTAGAACATTAGCCCCCAATTGTTGCCAATTAATATTGATCACATTATTCTGTACCCAAGTATCAATCATATTTAAAACTTCCCTTTTCAGTTAATACTCATGAGTTTGTTATCCCCTGCTGATTTTACGTTCAACGAACTTATATAAAGTCACCTTAACAACCTACATTATTTTGGCTATAAAATAGCTGCCCGATACTCTTAAGTCTTCTTCTTATCCCTTTGAATTATGCTAAAACCAAACTCCCTTACCCACTGATAGTGGTTCAAACAGCTTTTCCTTAAGTTGAGCTGAAAACAACTGATCCAAGACGTTAAAGATTTCTACCAAATAATGATAAATATACGAATTCTGAATAAGCTCAATAAAACTACCACCTACACCCAGCTGTAAGAAAGGAAACAATAAGCCCGCCAAAACAGACAAACCAATCAAGGAACTTAATCCGCCAAACATAAGTCCCCCTCCGCGATTAAACGACCCCCTCCAACTACCTAAGGGTCGAAGGAGAATCGCCACAAGCAACTGTGTTACAATCACTACGCAGTAAAACACAAAGCCGAAAGCGAGAAGGCCTAAAATGTTCGCGGTAATCGTTCCTGCCAGGTGATGAGTCACTTGTTCAACGGTTTGCGGCATCGGCACACCCGATACATTGACCGAAGGAAAGATACTACGCCACTCTTCAGGAATTGCTGCCAATATATTTCCTAAAACCTGTTGTTGAAACGATGACGCTTTAGACTCCACAGAGGGAAGTAGGGCTCGATAAATTACTGGTTCTAACCATTCCTGAAGTGGAAAGTACTGTTCAGCCCAGCGAAGGGCATTCATATATTGCCACGCAGCCACTAGGAAACCTACAATCCAACTTAGAAAATTGACGACGCTTGTTATCAAGCCCCTTTGATAGCCTTGCAACGCTCCTAGTAAAATAAACCCTACAATAAGAACATCAATCAAATTCACATAGTCCCCTCCCTTAATTTTCTCACCATACAAACATTCGATTGAACGTTAGCCTGTATTCACTACTCAACCGTCCCCATACATTAAAAGGCAGCTTCTCGCTGCCTAGACTAAACATTATAACTTACTTTAGATTTTTCTAAATTCTACTATTTAAATAATCTGGCAAAAATGAGTACTTCTCAATATTCCTAATCTCTTATCTCAAACTTCAAACCTCGATTTTGGCGGGGATGCGTGCGAATCGAACACACCTCGGAACGTTCTGCGTCCCGACACGCGGATTTGAAGTCCGGGGGCAGCACCAGCCACCATCCATCCCCATACTAACGACAATAATTCTATCACATTCAAAACAATTAGGGAAGTACACAACCAAATTCTTGATATTATATGATTTTAGGGATAAACGTGGTTTAAATTTCTACAACCTTGAGCACACTAATCATATTAGGCTAATTATATTTAAGGTAACGTAAAGTATTCATTAATTAGGTAAAAACGAAAAGGGGGATTACCATTGAATAACTCTAAAGTTTTATTTTCTAATTTAACAAATGACCAAATATACGACCTTAAAGAGTTAGAAACAAAGTTTAATACCCAAAACACGAACCAAGAGGTGATTTTAATCGCTTACACCAATCCAAACGAAAACCTACGTAGTTAGGTTAGACTAAGCTTTTTTATAATGAAAGCAACTACCTGCAAGGTACTGTTCGACTAGTTCATTAACTTGGTCGGCTTTCATAGTAAGATGCATCAACTGGTACGTAGCTTGCATCAATCCTTTTATACACTCAAGTGTAAGCTCCGTTAGATGGGTACATCCATATTTCAAACCGACTGCTGCTTGCACTTGCTTACGTACATTTTTGCCTAAATTAACGCCTACAAGTTTTTTAATTTGTTCTTGGGTTTCTATACAATCTGTGTGGGGAACCCGTCTAAACTCGCCAATAGCTGATATAATTATACGACTCTCTATTTCTACGACGAGAGTTATACAAAGTTCATGATGACTATCTAAGAAAACCCCATCCACAGTTACCGTTTTTGTATCGTCAGAACGGACATTGACCGTAATAGATCGATTGAAAAGATACATTACTCCATCTCCTTATTTGTCTCTAGCCCTTAATGTATTGGTTATATTATATCTCTTTTTACTAAGAAAGAAAGCGTTAAGTGAATTCTAATTCACTTAACGCTTTCTTTCTTAGTAGATCTCTGGGCCTTATCTAAACCTTATGGGGTAGGTACATACTCTTTGATTAATTTATATCCTTTTTTATCTAGAGACGTCTCAACTTCAGCTACTTGATCCCCTTGAAGGCGTGCGAGAATCTGAATTTTATTATCTTTAAGATGATATACAGCTAAACTCCCAATATTAACATCATGCTCCTTGGTACTAATGGCAAGGTCTAACACGACACCAATTTGATCCTTGGTTTCAATCATTACGCGCTGACCTGGACTGCGAAAGCCCAGAATATCTAAGAATGCATCTAATATGTCTGATCCTGTGATAATTCCAACAACCTTACCCTCATCAACGACAGGTAAGCCACCAATTCCGTTATCACGCATTAACAAAGCCGCATCTTCAATCTGGGTATCAGGATGACAAGTCACCACTTTTTTTACAGCTACTTCACGGATGGGGGTTCTGCCAATCAGATAATTAAGCTCGAAAACACTCAAAGTAGTTGCTTTCGAAGGAGAGGCCTCCCGAAGATCCCCATCTGTTACAAATCCAACAAGTTTCCCCTTTTCTACGACTGGCATTCTGCTAATCCTTTTTTCCCTCATGAGAAGTATTGTATCGGCAATAGATACTTCAGGATTTACTGTGAAAACTTGAGTTGTCATAAATTGACGAACATACATCTTCTAACTACCTCTTTCTACTTAGTGCTCGGCCAATTAAGGTCATTCTTTGGCACTAAGCTAATGAAGCCGGCAAACGCTTAGTTACCACTTATGCGCTGGCCATGGATGGCCGAGTGTCCCTGTAGCCATAACTCGAACAAGGATGTTCGATATTAGAGCATCACCATGAATGGCTAGATGCCGAGACGGCTTGAAAGGACCCCCTCCGAAAGATCCAACTTTTTGTATTTATTTATTAACCTCTTAGTAGGCCTTACGGACTTTTTCATTCCTTACAATTGTATAGGAGAGCAAACATGTCAATAGATATAAACATATATATCTATTTTAATACCTGCATTATCTTTATGCAAGAACCTAAATTCCAACGTTTCAAAATAATTAGATTTCCAAATATCGTCAACCTCCAAGGACCTGGGTGCCACACTTTCTTGAGGGATAATACTTAAGGATATCATCAAAAACCTGCTTACCCGAAACAAGCCTTGGCAGCCTTTGTCATTTAAAAAGAATTCTTTTATCTCCTTTTCGTTGTGTTACCCGTTGCTGATCAAAGAATTCAAGTAAAGGGACTGCATATTTTCGAGATGTTTCCCATAACTCTCGAACCTCAGCGACTCCAACTTCCCCTTTTAGTTTTAACCTTTCTATTAAACTGTTTTTCGCCCTTTGAATATCTTTCTCCCAATAAAAGAAGTCATTGACAGAGATCCATTCCCCTTGCTCACATAAATATCCAGCGTAGTCTTGTATCTCTACCTTCGGGATATCACAGGTTTCCGCTACTGTCCCTAATTCAGGAGGCATTAGTTTAACGTTTTGCCACAAGGACCTTAACGTATCAAGTTGCTTTATAATCTTTGGCGGAAGTTGAACTCCTACGTTTGTTTGGACTTTGCTTCCAACGATACGATAAAACTTACGTACCGCTCCTAGCTCTAGAATCGTTTGCCAACGTCGATGTGTCCAGGAAATTTTAAGGCGAGTCTTTAATTCCTCCCTACTAATTCCGCCCCGCAAAGGGTATTCCTCTTCATGAGATCTTACAATGCTAATTAGTTTTGTTCTCCAGGTTTCTGCAGCAGCTTTCCCCCAGTAAAGAGATACGCCATCCTCCATCCAGATTTCCAATCGTTCTGATTCCTCTAGAGATTTTAAACTCCCAACTAATTCAGTAGAACTGACATGTAAACGAGTTGCTAAATCTGCACTTGTTCTAGGTTCATCCAGTTCTCTTTCTAAGAGGTCAAGGGGATCCCCTTGATCCTTAACTCTCATCTGAGCCAGTACACTTTCCTTAAACCGTTTCAACTTGTACCTGGCTACACTAAGAACTTTACCCCCAGCAATCGTATAAGTAGGAGAGTAAAACCTCAACACGAAACGGTCTCCAGGTGCTGCAAGAACTGGCTCTTCAAGCAATATTTGAGCAAACCCCACTTTTCCAGGAGGAATTTCCTCCTGGTCCAAAAGGTGTATGCGTCCTAATATCTCAGTTGTTCCGAGATGAAAACGAACCCGTTGTCTCTGAATTAAGGGTTTCTCTGCAGAAGGAAGGTTCGTTAATTTCAGATCTAAAATTTGACCCACTTTAAACATCTTTGGTATGACAAGTACTGAACCACGAACCACTTCGGAAACATCAACTCCGGCAAGATTTACAGCCACTCTTTGTCCCGCCCCTGCAGAACTAACCTTATTTTTGTAGACTTGTAGAGAACGAACCTTTGCAATAAGGTGTCCGGGTTCGACTGCCAACTCTTGCCCTACTTCTATGGTCCCACTGTGGAGGGTTCCTGTCACAACCGTTCCAAAACCTTGAATACTAAACACTCGGTCAATAGGCATCCTAACTGGACCGGTCGATTTTTTGCTCTCTACCACTGACAGTAATTCTTCAATGGTCTGCCGAAGTGCATCTATTCCTTCACCTGTTAGAGAAGAAACTCGACATATACGGGCTTCATTAAAAACGGTATTTTTCAGTTTTTCACGAACTTCTTCCTCCATGAGCTCAAGCCAATCCTCGTCCACGAGGTCTACCTTATTTAAAACAACGATTCCCCTAGGTATGCCCAGTAATGTCAAAATATCCAGGTGTTCTTGGGTTTGGGGCATAATCCCCTCATCAGCGGCAATAACTAGTAGTACTATATCCATCCCACTAGCCCCCGCCAACATTTGCCGTACAAATCGTTCGTGCCCTGGAACATCAATCATTCCAACTTGCCGTCCACTTGGCAGCCTCATATGTGCAAAACCAAGTTCTATAGAAATTCCTCGTTGTTTTTCTTCTTTGAGACGGTCTGTTTCCATACCGGAAAGAGCCTTAATTAACTCCGTTTTCCCATGGTCCACATGCCCAGCAGTACCTACTAAATAGTGTCGCTCATCCATTTTCGTTCCCCTTATTTACGTGGTTTAGACCACAATTGTTAAAGCCAATTCATAAAAGGCATTCTACCTTTTTGGGTTAGGAACTTTTTTTCTTAACGTTTTCTCCCGAACGAAGTCATTATAACGGTGAAACTGCTAATATACCATACTAAACTATTATGGCGAAACGAATAGTCTGGATTACCCGCAACTATCATTTATTAGATGTTAATATGTATTTATTCCGTTAGTTTTAAGACTACGTTTATTTACTATAGCAAAAATTCTACTTGTAAAGCAAATTTCTTTTTCAAGGTTGATGTATTCAGTTAAACTTCGAATAGAGTAGAACTCCTTTAAAGAAAGCTTATCCCTTGCGCCAGAAATATAGAATTGTCGGCATGAAAACGAGTCCTAAATATCCAAACAAAGGATATGCGAGCTGTACGATCTGGGAGAATTTCACCCCTGCTACCGGTAAAAGCAGTAAAAATAATATTAGAGTTGCCTTATTATAACTTAGCCTTGTAGAATCGATCATTCGACTTATTAGACTGAACCCATTACCTACTGCTGCGGTTATCATGGCCAACCATAAGACCACCACGTAAAAAAACGCCGGCCAATCCCCTAGCTTCCCTGCAATTCCAACCATAGGGATTTCTAACCCCAATATATCTGGAAAACGAAGTAATGATGCCCCAATACAAAATGCAAATAACCCCAGAGCAATTCCTCCGATAGCCCCCCCTAAGCGTGCACCTGCTTTTTGAACTTCTCGACCAAGTGATGCAAATACTACCATTGCTAACGTTACATTAAAGGAAACATATAGGATAGCAGAAACTACCCAATTACGGACAATTGGGTTTGGTAGCATCCTGACATGTTCGCCATCTCCCGAAGTTAATCCAAAGATGGCTGCAGAAGCTATTCCTATGCAAAAGATAAATTTCAAAGGTATCAAAACCGAATTGATCCATAGAACACCTTCTCCACGATACCATAACGCTAATCCGATAATAGAGCCTGTTAAAAGGATACCCAACCATTTTGAAAAACCAAAATACTCATAAAAGAGTGCACCACTTCCGGATATCATTGCCAACATTCCTACAAACAAAAGGATACTTACGAGTCCATCTGCCCATTTCCCTAACTCTCGGCCCAGTAAACGGTTTAAAAATTCCTTATAAGAAGAGATCTTCCATCGTTCCTGTAAATCTAACATAGCCCACCCTAATAGAGAAAACAAGACTGAACTCAGAACAACCCCGATTAAACCCCAATGACCAAAGCGTGCAAAGAACTGTTGGATTTCTTGACCGGAAGCAAATCCTGCCCCCATCACTGCTCCTACATAGGTTGCTGCGACCTGAAACGTTGTTTTCCACCGCATGATTACACCCTCCTCGCCATCATCCTTATGGCTAAAATGAGGATCTCATGCATAAAAGCAACCTGTTTTGGGAAATAATTTAGTGAATGCTTTAATAATGTCAATTTCAAGTAAGGGGGCAGCTTGTGAGTTTATTTTCATTACTAACTGAAACTCAAAAAATTAAAGCTCACGTGGATGATTATACTGCTAAAACAAAACTTGAAGCACGGCTTTCTGATTTATTTGTTTCCACACAAAAACGCCCTGCTTTAATTTTGTGTATTGGTACCGATCGTTCAACGGGAGACGCGTTGGGTCCTTTAATTGGTACGCACCTATCCCGTTTAAAACTTCCACAGCTTCATGTTTATGGTACATTGGATGATCCAGTACATGCCACAAATCTAACCCAAACTATACACACTATACAACAAACCTATCCAAACCCATTTATTATTGCAGTTGATGCCTGTCTTGGACGTTTAGACTCTATAGGCTGTATTACTCTGGCAGATGGACCTTTAAAACCTGGGTCGGGCGTTAATAAAAAACTACCAGAAGTCGGGGAAGTTCATATGACCGGGATTGTTAACGTTGGTGGATTTATGGAATATATGGTGTTGCAAAATACCAGACTTAATTTAGTCTGGCGAATGTCAGAAAATATTAGTTCTTTAATTACCCGTTCTTACTTGAGAGTTCGTGTGAGTAAGGATTAAAGGTTCCAGAGGGATCATTTAAATTTTTTGCCCAATCATTGCTTTTGAGATGGCTTCCTTTTCCTCATCTGATAGTGAATAAGTTGATTGTCCACCGTTAATGGGTTTGGCATATATTCTCGCTTCTTCACGGCTATGGATTGAACTAAGAACGACTCCGTTACCCTCTTGACTTAAGAGAGCGAAAGCAAAACTCAAGTCACTCCCTACATCTTCAAATGCTCTAAAACGGATTAATTCAGCACGGCCTATATGGGATCTTAAGTTATGTTCAATAGGAGTAAGCCTTGCGCTACATTTTTCAAAATTCTGCTCCAGTTTACTCACTCTGTGCATATAGTCCTGAAGCAATGAATCCATTTCTTGGCCTTTCATAAATGTCTGTAGGGATATATATGAAGTTTCAAAACGTTTCATTCGACGATATAGCCCAAAAGTTACTAGTATCATAATTACCATAGATAGCGCTAAGATACATGTAATCCACCAAATCAAAGGCATTATACTCTCTAACACCGCCAACAATTTGCCTGGTTCTAAAATCGAAACGTAATGTCTCAATTTTCCCCTTGTCGACTAAACAAGGTGGCAGCATTCTAGAAAAATTGTTTCTATCAACTACCATAAACCAGGTTGATTCACTTCCTTTCAAGTTTGAATATTTTTTTGCTTTTTACAAAGATTAAAACAAATTATTGACCAAACTTAGATTTATACACCTAAATGTAGCCTAGTAAACAGAATGGTTATTGGAATTGCAATAAATATCCCTGGTAATAGATTACCCACTTTAATCTCTTTTATTTCTAAGATGTTAAATCCTATTCCTACGATAAGCAGACCACCGGCAGCGCCCATTTCCGTGATGACTTGTGAAGACAAGACTCCTTGAAGCAGCCCTGCCGAAAAGGTAATTAGCCCTTGGTATAAGAATACTGGAATCGCTGATGCTAATACCCCAACTCCCATTGATGAAGCAAAGACCAGTGCGGATATTCCATCTAACATTGATTTTGCGTATAGTATCGTATGGTTTCCTGTCAATCCACTCTCTAAAGCTCCCATTATAGCCATAGCTCCAACGCAATATATTAGACTTGCCGTTACGAATGCTTTTGTGAATCCAGTGCCTTGGCCATTTTTTGCAAATTTACGCTCAAGCCAATTTCCTAATTGTTGTAAACGGTGTTCTATATCTATCCATTCTCCTACTATTCCGCCCAAAACAAGGCTTGCGATAACTACTAACGGATTTTCAGTTTTTAAAGCCATATTTCCGCCAATTAATAGAACAGCAAGGCCGATCCCCTGAATGACTGTTTTCTTAATTTTATCATGTAAGGCCTGACCGAATAAGAGGCCTAACAGTCCTCCTAACAGTATGGCTATAGTATTAACAATAGTACCTAACAATTTCTATTCCTTCTTCCCATCACTCCCTTAAATGTTCCACGTGGAACATTTAAGGGAAACACAATTAGTAACTTGTTACAGTGATTAATTTAGAGCAAAATGTTCCACGTGGAACATTTTGCTCTATTCATACCATTTTAAGTGGGCGGCAACCCGTACCCTATTTTGATAATAAGGCTCCCGCTAATATCTCCTTAACGACAGTCTCCACTAGAGCCTAATGTTTGTAAAATCAATGCTCAACATTAGTTAAATAAGTCTATTCAGTCTATCTGAACATTCCATAATTCTAAAAGGCGATTAAACTCATCTTCAGAGAAATACTTTACTTCTATAGTCCCTCGTTTATAATCCCCCTTAACATGAACCTTGGTTTGAAAACTTGTTCGCAAACGATCTTCCACATTACGAAGTAGACGTGAAACTTCGCGAGACGAATCACCGTTTTTTTCAACGTCCCTTTCAGCAAGCCTATTAATAAGCTTTTCAGTCTCTCTTACGGATAATTGTTCTTTGGCTGCTTTTTGCGCAGTTAATATCTGCAAAGAAGTATCTTTAACCCCTAGCAATACCTTAGCATGTCCTAATGAAATCATATTGTTTCTAAGTAACTCAAGAACCGCTTCTGGTAAAAGAATTACGCGTAAGAGGTTTGCTACGGTGGCCCGTGCTTTACCAACACGCTGTGCGACCTGCTCTTGGTTCAATCCGTATTCTTTTATGAGTCTCTCGTAAGCTAAGCCTTCTTCAACAGGAGATAAATCAGCACGTTGAATATTTTCAATAATAGCACGTTCTGCCATCTCTTGATCACTACAAAGTTGAATAATACACTTAACTGTAGTTAGGCCTGCTATTTTAGCAGCACGCAGTCTTCGTTCTCCAGCAATAATGCAGTATCGCTCACCGACAGGTCTGACTAAAATCGGTTGCAAAAGACTATGAACACGAATCGAATCTGCTAAATCATTTAAGGCTTGGGGTTCAAAATCTCTTCTTGGTTGGTCTGGATTGGGGTCAATATTTGAAATTGAGATTTCCTTTATGCTGGGTTCGTCACCTAATTCATCGGATAATAATGCCTGAAGTCCTCTTCCTAGTCCCTTTTTAGACACGTTCTAAAACCTCCTTTGCCAACTCACGATATACTTCCGCTCCCCTTGAGCGAGAATCGTAGGTATTAATTGCCTTTCCATGACTAGGAGCTTCGCTTAGGCGAACATTACGCGGTACGATTGCCCGGAATACTTTTTGTGGGAAATACTTCTTAACTTCATCAACGACTTGAATAGCAAGATTCGTACGTGCGTCAAACATTGTTAGGAGTGCACCCAGGATATTTAAGTTTGGGTTAAGATGCTTACGAACGCGTTCCAATGTATTCATTAAAAGGGTTAATCCTTCGAGGGCGTAGTATTCACATTGGATAGGAATGATAACATCCGTCGCGGCTGTTAAAGCGTTTAAGGTGAGTAGTCCTAACGACGGAGGGCAATCAATAAGAATAAAGTCGTAATTACTTTTTATGCTTTCAATAGCATTCCTCAATTTATTTTCGCGTGAAACCTGGGTGACTAGTTCGATCTCTGCACCCGCTAATTCAATACGCGCAGGAACAACCATTAAACCCTTCTGATCAGTCTTCATAATCACTTGTTCAAGAGGTACATCATTTATTAAGACGTCATAAATACAACGGGTCAGCTTATGTTTAGTAATTCCCATTCCACTAGTAGCGTTTCCTTGCGGGTCTAAATCTAGAAGTAGAACACGATATCCCAGCTCAGACAAGCAAGCACTTAAATTTATTGCAGTTGTAGTCTTAGCGACACCACCTTTTTGATTAGCGACAGCCACCACTTTAGTTATCAAACGTGCACACATCCTTTATACTCAATACAAAAAATCACTCATACTCTATGATAGTATCAAACCTCCAATAAAAAAAGCGCTTTTAACGCTTTTTTTAACAAATAAAAATATTTATATGAAATTTAAGCTCCAACTTCAATTATTTTTGGTAATGGCACATAACGACTTTGTTGAAGTGGTTCAGTTTTTACAACTTGGCCATTCATCTTAATGGTCCGATACGACTTTACGATATATCCTGGTTGCCCTTCTTGTTTTACATTAGAAACACCATGCCCAAGGGTTTCATCCACTAGTCTTTGAACCTCAAAGGGAATAACTGTTTCAGTCGTATTACTAATAAGTACTTCCTGACCAGGAATAACTTTTCCATAGATTTCAATAGTAACAGCACTATTGCTTACTTTAGAACGAACCAGTAGATATGCACCTGTATTATTGTTAAACTTAAGATCGAGATCGGGATAGGCAACCGTTGCGTCTTGACCTAGTGGAGCATAGGAGATTGCAAGATCATGATTGCTACGTTGGGTGACTAATAAATTAGCTAATAATCCTGTGTTATACAAAGTACTAGAGACTTGACATATTCCTCCCGCTAATCCCGGAACAAACTGCCCGTTAACGATGATATAAGCATCTTTGTATCCAGCTTCTACTGTTCTTTCGCCAACGATTTGGTTGAAGGACAAAGTATCACCTGGCTTAATAATGGCTTTATCTAGAGCATTTGCAGCGAGACGAACATTTTCCGATCTCGCAATCTGCGTAGGATCAAATCGTGTGGTATAACTTGCAATCAACCCCGTGATTTTTTGATCTTCTAATTGGGCGGCAGTTATGAGTGGAGATTGTTCTTTAAATTGAACCTCGAGGTCATGAACAGGGTCAAAAATATTAATCGCTGTAACTCTAGCGATTAAGTCGTCGGTATCTATAATTCGTCCAACACGCTCTGGCTTAATAAGCATTGTATTCTGAGGAGAAATTTCGAAAGTAGCATCGAGTGAGGGTTTATTTAACATCTCTAGGCTTTGATTGAGCGCCTGCAACATTTTTTCATCATCCCATTCATGGGCTAAACTAAAGCGTTTTTCTTTAGATTCAGACATTGCTGAAATAATCCTTTGTGGGACTGAATCATTTCTATTAACTCCATAAGCTTTTGCCAATGCCGTATCAGCTAATACTAATAGTCCTAAATCACCAAGTTTTAGTTCGGACGAGTATTGATCAGCTTTAAGTGTGATAGTTTGCCCCATCAAACGGCTGATTTCTTTATCCACAGTCTCTTTTGCTTGGTCCTGAGTCAAATTACTTACATTGATATCCGAAATAAATACTCTTTCTGCCATTAGTTGATTATCCGTTGTCAAAAGCAGAACTGAAAGACCAGCAAAAACTAACACTGATAAAATAAGGGCTAAAGAAATATATAACGTTTTACGTTTCTTTAACATTAAACCCACCGAACCAGATTGCTCATTATTCTGTTGATGTCTCCGAGTTTGTGAATCTTCCAAACTGCACCCCCCATAATCCTACTAAAAAAAATTAATTAATTATTGATTCGACGTTATTTCCATATATCCTTTATCATCTTTCATAAAAAAGACCTTACTTAATTGGAGTAAGGCCAAAAAGATATTAAAGAATAGGGTTCTTGGTAGGTGTTCCTGCTTTGCGCGGGTATAGGGAAGGAGTTTTTTTAACCTTTTTAATTAGTATAACAGCCCGATGCTCTGCAACTTCTCCCAAATTAAAATGTTCAATTCCATTAGCTTTGCCACCCAGTATCTTTAATGCATTCTGTGATTCAGCTAATTCATGATCAGCCTGTAACCCTTTCGCAGCCAGAAACAGTCCCTCGACCTTAAGCACTGGTAAAGCATACTCTAGCAAAATTGGTAAGCGAGCTACTGCCCGTGAACCCACTGTATCAAAATATCCTCTGTAACCCGCGTCTCTCCCAAAATCTTCTGCCCTAGCGTGAACTGTATTGATTCTTATTAAACCTATACTATCAATAACCGTGTCCAGAAAATCTAAACGCTTTTTCAAGGAATCGACTAATGTAATTTTCAATTCTGGGCGTATTATCTTTAACGGAATACCTGGGAACCCTGCTCCAGTCCCTAAATCTGCAAAAGTAAACCCTTGTGTGAATCTCGAGAAAATCATCGAGTCTACAAAATGTTTCAGAATAACTTCTTGAGGATCTGTAATTCTAGTTAAATTCAATTTCTGGTTCCACTCAAGTAAGAGGTCACCAAATTGACAAAACTGGATAATCTGTAACTCTGTTAATTCACATCCTACATGCTTATAAGTTAACTCTTTCAATAGAGATGAATACTCTTTGAACACTTTATTTCCCCCTTCTACGTCGTTGCTCTAAAGAAACGAGTAAAACGGAAATATCAGCAGGGCTGACTCCTGTAATTCGTGAAGCCTGCCCTAAATTAAGTGGGTTAACTTCCCTAAGTCTTTGTCTTCCTTCCGTAGATAAACCTCGGATTTCTTCGTAACTAAGAGTCTTAGGTAAAATTCGTTCTTCTAATTTGGAAAACTTATCGATATCCGCCCATTGTTTTTCAATATAACCAGAATATTTAGCTTCAATCTCTGCCTCTTCTAACACTTCAAGATCAAAGCTCTCCAATTCAGGGAGAAGTTTTACTAAATGTTTAAGAGATATTTCTGGCCTGCGAATTAAATCTTGGGCACTAATTCCTCCACGTGTTGGTGTAGATTTAGCTTCGTTCATGACCTTTTGTAAATCGTCTCTCAAAGGAGAAAATACCGTAGACTTCAAGAGCTTTTTGATATGTTCAAAGTTCTTCTTTTTATCGGAGAAACGCAGCCAACGCTCATCACTAACCAAACCAATTTCTCGTCCTTTTTCTGTTAACCTTAGGTCTGCATTATCTTGACGAAGAACAAGTCTATACTCAGCACGTGATGTTAAAAGACGATATGGCTCTTTCACTCCCTTTGTGACTAGGTCATCCACTAAGACCCCTACGTAACCATCCGAACGACGTAGAACTAAAGGATCTTTACCTAATGCTTTTAATGCAGCATTAATTCCAGCTATTAAACCTTGTGCTGCAGCCTCTTCATATCCAGATGTACCGTTTAACTGACCAGCAGTAAACAGCCCTTTCACCTGGCGCACCTCTAAACTAAGAGAAAGTTGATGAGGCAGGACATAATCATACTCAATAGCATACCCAGGTCGTAACATTCTAACATGTTCTAAACCAGGTATGCTCTGTAATATCTGAACTTGAACCTCCTCAGGCATACTAGTCGACAAACCAGCCACATAAAGCTCATCACTTTGCCAGCCTTCAGGCTCCAGAAATATCTGATGGGCTTCACGGTCTGCAAAACAGATC
>JADQBO010000415.1 GCA_016278585.1 Desulfosporosinus sp. | reverse complement strand
TTTGCTCTCTACATATGATCTATCTAAAGCGAAATCTTACCACATTCCTCCATAGTAACCGCCTCCGCCCCGGCCCCAGCCACATCCATGACCGTAACCGTAACCGTTGCCATAACCTGGAGCATACCCAGGAGTTGGTGGAATCTGACCCGGTTGTTGGCTAAACTGCTGACGATATTGTGCAGTGGCGTCGATATTCGCTTTTGTGGCATCTGCTTGAGCCTTGGATATCTCTCCTGCCTCAGCATATTTGTCCACGATCTGCTTTTGAATCGCTGTTATTTGTTTGTTGAGTGCTTCGAGTTCAGCTTTTTGTTGATCCGAAATAGCAGCAAATGCTGGAACAGCAACCAAAGCGAGGATAAATACCAAAGAAAGAATAACCAATAATTTCCTTTTCATTTCGTTCACCCCCTTACCAAGAATAACTTAAACAAAGTATAACCAAGTTACTTTACAGAAAAAACACAACAGATTAACATTTTTGTAACATTTCAGGCTCTTGTTTTTTAGTCTACCTTAATATCAGCCCGGAGCGGTGATCCTCTCGTCCGAGAGGAACTTATAAGATCTCATAAAGTATAATGAAGATCGGGATTATGAAAATCCAGATGAGCACTCAGATAGAAAACCACAGGGAAGCCTCAATTGGTCCTCCCCGTGTTTTTCTTAATTTGACAAAACCGCTTTTACCACATTCCTCCGTAATAACCGCAACATCCGTAACCATAACCGTTGCCGTAACCGTTGCCATAACCGTTGCCATAACCGTAACCATAACCTGGAGCCTGCTGCCCAGGTTGACTTGGGTCTGCCGGTTGTGCCATCCAGTATGCTTGCGGATAGCCTGGTGCTGCAGAGGCAATAGGTGCCCCTACCGTAATTAAAGCAACACTTACTAAAAGAACTCGCGCTATTTTTGATAATTTTTTCATTTCGTTCCCCCCTCTCTATATTGTTAAGCTAAGTATATAGTTATTACTTTACGCCCACGTCACAGATTTTTAACATTTTTGTTATAATGCCGTGTCCAATTCATTTTCGAGAAAGACAAGCATTGTTCGAGGCGAGCTATCATTCCTCAGAAATTCAACGAAATATATGTATGGATACATCATCACTGCCGTACACCCCCAAGCAATAAAGCTTTAACCACAGGGTTACTTGAAGCAGCTTGAGCAGCAAGTTAAACACGTACTTTTCTAGGGATCGAAATCTTGATCAATAGTTGGTCGAAAAGGAAAGAAGAAAGCGGCCACAGTTATTGATCAAATTACGAAGACAAATGATGAGCAAACAAATGGTATTAGGACATTCCGCCAATTCCAGAATTCATAGAAATGATCAATGCTGCTGGTGGAAAAATATACGCATGTTTAGCTACCGTTGACAATTTTTCGATTCTTATTTTATTCTTTTTCTACCGTCTCAAGTGAAAAGTAGGACAAGCGCTCATTGTAAGCCTTTGTCCTACTCTAGCCTTATCTTTTTACCAGCCATGTTTGCCTTTGGCTAATCGGTTTTCATTACACGCATTGCGTCCATTACCAAACTATATTTCTTAAAATTAACTGGGCTGCCTGAAAATAACTCAGCCCAGTTAAACAATTCAGTAGTTTTTACCATCCATGTCCGGTTCGGCTACCAGACCCACCCATATTGGTATTACGGTTCTCGTTATGATTAGAGTTATAACCATTTCCGTTCATAGTATTTGTTCTTTTATTCCCATTGGATGGTTGTGCACTTTGGCGCGGTTGAGTGTTATGCCATTGTGGGTCTTGTTGAGAATTCATATTAGAATGCCATTGTAGGTCATCATTGCAGAAATATTGACTGTTTTGTCCTGGGGCAACGGTTACAGGTGGTGCAGGTGGTGCAGGTGGTGCAGGTGGTGCAGCTGGTGCAGCTGGTGCAGCTGGTACAGCTGGTACAGCTGGTGCAGCTGGTGCAGCTGGTGCAGCTGGTGCGGCTGGTACAAATGGTGCAGCTACTGTGGCACTCACTGCGTTACTCATAGTCTTCCCCGGTGCTGTGGCTGTTATCGAAAGTATGTCAGCTTCGAATAGGGTTACTCCACTGTTTAAAGTCACGGTAAAGGCACCTGTGGTTCCATCAGCTGTCGCTGTGCCAATTTCGGTTCCACTTCTCTTGACGCTTACCGTTGCACCCGCTTCAGCGGTTCCCATAATCATGGTGTACCCAGCTCTGACCGTCTCCATTACTGTCGGTTGTATTGTCTGTTCTTGAACTAGTGCTGCAGATACCGTGACACTCACGGCGTTACTTTCCGTCTTGCCAGGTGTTGTAGCTATTATCGAAAGCGCGTCAGCTTCGACTACGGTTACTCCATTGTTCAAAGTCACCGTGTAGGCCCCTGTAGTTCCATCAGCTGTCGCAGTGCCAATTTCGGTTCCGCTTCTCTTAACGCTTACTGTAGCACCCGCTTCAGCAGTTCCTGAAATCGCGGTGTCCCCAGCTCTGACCGTTCCTGCGACGGCGGGTTGCGCTGTTTGGGCTTGGGCTACTGCTGCGGCTACCGTGACACTCACGGGGTTACTCCCGGTCATGCCAGGTGCTGTAGCAGTAATCGAAAGCGCTTCAGCTTCGACTAGGGTTACTCCACTGTTCAAAGTCTCCGTATAGGCCCCTGTGATTCCATCAGCTGTCGCAGTGCCAATTTCCG
>JADQBO010000100.1 GCA_016278585.1 Desulfosporosinus sp. | reverse complement strand
TGTTTTTGAGTTGGCGAGTTATTGTGAGAAACAGGGTGCTAAGACCCACGCCATGCATATCGGTGGGAAGCATCTGTTTCCCTTCGGATGGGTTAAACTCACCCAAGCTTTACATGGATCAGGGATAGTGAGTCCTGACGGAGAGACCATGATCTATGGAGGCTTAGCCTGTGGATTTTTAGTTCAGATGGAAGGGAAATGGCTTTACCATGCGGGAGATACAGGATTGTTCGGGGATATGGAACTGATAGGCCGTCGTTATCCCATTGAGGTTGCTATGCTCCCGATTGGTGATAATTTCGTCATGGGGTATGAGGAGGCGGTACATGCTTCCTTATTGTTACGACCTAAAGTGGTTATCCCAATGCACTATAATACATTCCCGGTCATTGCCCAAGATGTAGGGGAATTCCTCCATCTGCTTCAGCGCAGAGTTCCGGAAAGTGAAGGTATGGCCCTGAGATCTGGTGAATCCTACGAGGTTTAAGTTTTTTTTGAAATGGATCATCCCGCTTGAGTTTCAAGTGGGATATTTTTCTGTCGAAATGGTCAAACTTAAAGCGTGAGGGAGAGATAATTTATAAGCTTTAAGGAGATGACTTTGATGACAAGAAAACTATGTGCACTTCGTTGTTTATATGGGATTGAAGGTCGGTGCCGTTTGGAGCATATTCTGGGTGAACGTGGACCAAATTGTCCGCATTATGAAGAAGATTTTAATCTCATGAGCAGGGGGAGGATCTAGGAATGAAACATAAAAAACTAAAGGTCAGAAGATTAGATCCTTTAGAACCGCTAAAAATGGAGATCGCAGCTGAATTAGGCTTGCTGGAACAGATTCATAGTAACGGGTGGCATTCATTAAGTGCTAAAGAGGCGGGAAGAATCGGCGGGCTGATGACCCAAAGACGACGAAAAGAAGGTTAGATATCATGAAGTCATAGTTGATTAATGGATCATGTGATATAATTATAGTCCGATATAGTAATAAGTAGGGAGCGTAAATAGTTGACAAAGCATCAACAAATTTTAACCTTCATTGAGGATCTAGCGATCGGCAGTAAGGTTTCTGTACGTTTTATTGCCAAAGAGTTAGACGTCAGTGAGGGGACAGCTTATCGGGCTATTAAAGAGGCTGAAGCTAAAGGATTTGTCCGTTCGATTCCTAAGGTAGGGACCATACGAATTGAAGGACTAAAAGAGCGACAAATTGAGGATTTGACATTGCGCGAAGTTTCACAGATCGCTGAAGGTGTTGTTATCTGCGGCTTTGTCTACCTTAATCGCTCCCCTAATAAGTTTATTATTGCAGCGATGGAATTAGATACTATGGGACGTTACTTAGAAGATGGAGCGTTGTGTATTGTTGGAAACCGTCGTGACGCCCAGATTCTGGCTTTAAATCATAATACTTCACTTCTAATCACTGGGGGACTGGAACTGGATGAAGAAGTACTGGCTTTAGCGCGAAAAAAAGAATTAGTCATTATTCAGTCTCCCTACGATACTTTTACGGTTACTTCGATGATTAATCGTGCTCTCTATGATCGATTAATCCAGAAGGAACTTATTTTAGTGGAAGATATTATGGTTAACGATGTAAGTTATTTAAGCTTAGATGCCACGGTTGACGATTGGAGAAAACTTTCCCAAAATACAGACCATAGTCGGTTCCCTGTCGTTGATAAGGAAATGACTATTTTAGGGATCGTTTCTGCGATGGATGTTGCTGGTGCTGATGTTAAGACTCCTATTAAAGAAGTCATGAATGTTAATCCATTTCTTGTCGGGCGAGAAGACCCTGTCACCCACATCTCCCGAATTATGGTTTGGGAAGGGTGGGAAATTGCGGTGGTTGCGGATCAAGGGAAATTGATGGGTATTATCAGCTTGCAAGACGTCATAGAAGCGTATCAGCTCGTTCAAAAACAACCTCAGTTCGGTGAAACCGTCGATAATCTTGTGCTAAGCGGGTTCCGATTTGTCGATGATGCGGAGCATCTAACCATCGAAGGGGAAATTACCAAAGCCATGAGTGATGACTATGGTACTGCTAGTTGCGGGGTTATTGTAACAGTTATGAATATGGCGGGCTATATTGGACTGCGCAAGAAGTATCGACTTAATGCAATCACCGAAAATTTTACTCTCTATCAACTTCAGCCGATTGCTGTAGGAACGGAAATCAAGGTCACCGCTAAGCTATTACTAGTTGCTAAGAAACATTGTAATATCGAAGTAGAAGTAACGGCCAATAATGCTTTGGTTGCCAAAGGTTTAATGACAGCTAGGATTGGGAATAAGAAATTGGTGAGTTAAACAGCTCATTAAAGGATCGTGACATGAAAGCCCTCTCGTATGTGGATCGAGGGGGCTTTCTGAGGAAGGAAGGTGAACGTTTATCAAGGCTCAAGCATCTCAAACTACGTGTGGCTTTGTTCACCTCCATAATCATACAGAATTTAGCCTGCTTGACGGAGCAGCACGTATTAAAAAGCTAGTGCAGCGTGCAGTCGATTTAAAAATGTCGGCTTTGGCTATTACTGATCATGGAGTCATGTATGGGGCCATCGACTTCTATAAGGCTTGTCATCAAGTAGGAATTAAGCCGATTATTGGGTGTGAAGTTTATGTAGCTCCGAATAAGAGGACTGATAAGATACCGGGGAAAGATGACTCAAACTATCACTTGGTCTTAC
>JADQBO010000075.1 GCA_016278585.1 Desulfosporosinus sp. | reverse complement strand
GTACCGACGAAAATGCTACAAATGGCACATTGGGAGCAGGAGGGACCCCAGGCCTGCCTGCCAATGAGGGTGTGAACTATCCCGCTGCCCAAGAGGTTAGCTCAACCTCTACAAAAGTCACCAGTACAAGAAACTATCAAGTGGATACCACTCAAGAGGAGCAAATTGTGAGTCCCGGTAGTATCAAACGCCTTTCCGTTTCAGTGATGGCGGATGCAGATACAGTTACCCAGGACCAACTCGACCAAATCAAGACAATTCTGGCTTCAGCAGCGGGAGTAGACGCAAATCGTGGGGATGAGATCCAAGTTGCCGCTATTCCGTTTAATAAAACGGAGTTACAGAAAGAAGTACTGGCCATGGAAAATGCTGAGAAACGGGAGCAATTTGTCACTTACGCCGAAATCGGAGCCGCAGTCTTGTTCGGTTTAATCTTTTTCCTTATGTTTTTACGCATGCGTTCCAAAAAAGCGCGTGCCAACAAAATGCTGGATATGAATAGTTCAGAGCCGGTAACACTAGCCACGGCAGAATTGATCATGGCTCAACAGTTAGCTGAAGAAGAGGCTGAAATGAAGCTTGCCCAGAAAAATGTCAAGTCAACGGAAGAAATCCAGAAGCAAAAGACTAAAGAGGCCGTCGAAGTTTATTCACGCAATAACCCGGATGAGGCCGCGCGTCTTATGAAAACATGGCTATCGGAGGAGAGATAGATGGCGCAAATTTTAACGGGAATCCAAAAAGCAGCGATTTTAATGATCTCCTTGGGTTCAGAAAATTCGGCCAACGTAGTCAAACATCTTGGGGATGCTGAAATCGAACAATTAACTTTAGAAATGGCCAATGTGGGCAAAATCTCGCCAGAGCAACGAGATCATGTTGTAGAAGAATTTCATCAGATGTGTATAGCGAATGACTATATCTCTCGAGGGGGTATCGAGTATGCTCGAGAAGTATTGGAAAGAGCTCTTGGGGAAACTCGGGCCTTTGAGATCATTAGCCGCTTAGCGACGTCCCTGAAAATGCGGCCCTTTGACCTTGTGCGCCGTACAGATCCCAAACAACTTTTTTCCTTTATTCAAGGAGAACATCCCCAAACAATCGCGCTCATCATGACCCACCTTCCCGTTGATAAAGCTGCTACGTTACTTGCCAGCCTTAGCCAAGACCGACAGGCGGATGTGGCCAAGCGTATTGCGACTATGGGACGTACGAGTCCGGAAGTGCTCAAAGAAATTGAGAAAGTCTTAGAACGAAAGATCTCGAGTCTAGCCCCCACTGATTATACAGCCTCAGGAGGAATCCAGAGTATCGTGGATGTTCTCAATCGGACGGATCCAGGAACGGTTAAAGTTGTGATGGATTCGCTGGAGATCGATGATCCTGATTTAGCTGAGCAAATCAAGCGGCAAATGTTTGTCTTCGAAGACATTGTCATGCTGGATGACCGAGGTATTCAGTTGGTCTTACGGGAAGTGGAAACTAAAGATTTGGGGTTGGCTCTCAAAGGATCCAATCCAGAGGTGGCCCAGAAGATTATGATGAACATGTCTTCACGGGCTGGTCAAATGCTCAAAGACGATATGGAATTTATGGGTCCGGTACGGTTGCGTGATGTTGAAGAGGCACAGCAACGCATTGTGAAGGTGATTCGTAAGCTCGAGGAAAGTGGTGCAATAGTTATCTCCAGAGGAGGTAGTGATGAGATTATCTATTAACGGGCGAGTTGTCAAAAGTTATGATGTGGAAGTATCAACTCCGCGAATGGTGGAATGCCTAGAGGGATTTCAGCAGTTGGGCAGGTGTCTGGCGGTTGTTAGTATGGGGGAAGAGAGTCAGAACGCTGCAAAACCTGATCTCATGGATTTGAGTGCTATTCCATGGAAGGCAGAGCCCGAAGGGCAAAGGGAAAAGACTCTTGGAGATGCTCAAGAGCAAGCCGCAAAAATTCTTGCTGAAGCAGAAGTTAAGGCCCAGGAAATTCTTGCTCAGGCAGAAACTGGGGCTCAGATCATCTTAGCTGAGGCTCAAACTGACTTGGAACGTTTGAGACAAGAGGTTATGGAGAGTACAAAGGCTGAGGTTTATCCCATAGCCCAGGCAGAGGGTTATCGAGATGGCAGGCAAACAGGAGAGGCCGAGGGGCAACGCTTGTCTGAAAATGCCCATCAACTTTTCTTGTTAGCTCAAAGGGCGGTTCAAGAGGAATATGCAAAAGTTGATAAGGAATTACTTCATTTAGCGATAAAAATTGCCGAACGCATTGTTCGTTCAGCCATAGCTGTTGAACCCCAGCGATTGGTGGCCATCATCCAGGCCTTGACCTTGTTACCTCTCGAACGCCAAGGATGGCGGCTTCACGTAGCCCCTGTTGATGCCCCTTGGCTCGAGGAAAACCAATTGCCCTGTCCATGGATTACAGATGAATCTTTGAATTCAGGAGATTGTTTCCTAGAGTGTCAAGAAGGGGTTTTTGACGGTCGCCTTGAAGCTCAATTGGATAAATTAGAACACACCTTACGAGAGGAGCTCGAGCATGGGGGCGTGGAATCGATTAGCCAAGACTGTGGAACGAACTGAACCGGTCTCGGCTCAAGGGAGGGTCTCAAAGATTGTCGGTCTGATGGTGGAATCAGCTGGTCCACGGGCTAGTGTAGGTGAATACTGCCATATTATTACGCGAAACGGACGAGAACTCCCAGCTGAAG
>JADQBO010000202.1 GCA_016278585.1 Desulfosporosinus sp. | reverse complement strand
CTTTGAAAACAAACTTGATAATTCTTATTATGACTTGTTAGCTTCAGAAGCACGCCAATCTAGTTTTTTTGCAATTGCTAAAGGTGATGTACCTCCTGGCCATTGGTTTAAACTTGGACGTTCGTTGACACTAACGAAAGGAAAACGAAGTTTAGTCTCGTGGAGTGGAACAATGTTTGAATTTCTAATGCCGCTCCTAGTGATGAGAAATTATGAGGGAACCCTTCTCGATGAAACCTATCACTCGGTTGTTGATGTACAGAGAAAGTACGGTTTAGAACACAATGTACCTTGGGGTATTTCTGAGTCAGGGTTTAATGCCTTTGATCCTCAACTCAATTATCAGTATAAAGCCTTTGGTGTACCCGGGTTGGGTCTAAAACGAGGATTAATCCAAGACCTCGTTGTTGCTCCGTATGCTAGTTTTCTAGCCCTAATGGTCTCTCCTCGTGAAGCGATATTAAATATTTCTACAATGGAACAAAGGGGTTTTGCTGGACGCTATGGGTTATATGAAGCAGTTGACTTTACAAGTGAACGTATCCCTGTAGGTCGTTCGTTTAAGCTAATCCAAAGTTTTATGGCTCATCACCAAGGCATGAGTTTACTAGCGATAAATAATGTATTATTTGAAAATGTCATGCAGCAGCGTTTGCATAGTGAAGCTCTAATTCAATCTACTGAGCTCTTGCTGCAAGAACGACTACCGGAGTTCACACGTATTATTCCTCAACCAGAAGACGAACATCAAGTCAAAGATGAACGAGCTAAGGACCTTGATTTGGAAAAGAATCAGTTTGTTCTTTTGAACACAGTAAACAGCCCTATTCCAATTGCACACTGTGTTTCTAATGGACAGTACTCTGTAATGATGACGAATTCGGGAGCAGGCTTTAGTCGTTATAAGAATATTAGTCTTTCCCGTTGGAGGGAAGACGTTACGCAGGATGCCTGGGGAATGTACTTCTATATTCAAAACCTGAACTCTGGTGACGTATGGTCAGCAGCTTACCAACCTTGTAGAGACTCTGGAGAGGACTATAAGGTAACCTATGCACCGGATCAAGTTGAGTTTTTTCGGAAAGACGGTAATATTACAACCCATACTGAAGTGGTGGTTTCTCCTGAAGATCAAGCAGAAATGCGTCGAATTTCTTTGACAAATCATAGCAAGTATGACCGAACAGTCGAAGTTACAAGCTATTTTGAAGTAGTTTTGGCCAGGCAAAGCGAAGATTTAGCACATCCTGCGTTTGGTAATCTATTTATTCAAACCGAATTTGTTTATGAATCTCTTTTAGCATCTCGAAGACCACGGAGCGAAAACCAGAAAAGTCTTTGGCTCATGCATACTGTTGCAACGGAAGGAGAAAAAGTAGCCTCACTTGAATATGAGACAGACCGTGCACGTTTTATCGGACGGGGTAGAAGTCTTGCTAAACCTCGAGCCTTAGATACCAATCAACCTTTGTCAAATACGGTCGGAGCTGTGATAGATCCTATCATGAGTCTGCGTCAGCGGGTTAAAATTAGTCCAGGACAAACCGTTCGAGTCTCCTTTTCCACTGGATATGCGGAGAGCCGTGAGGAAATAATCCGTATTGCAGAGAAATATCGGGATCCTCTCTCAGTTAATAGGGCTTTTGAGTTAGCATGGACACATAGTAAAATGGAACTGCGTCATTTAAACTTGACAGCAGCACAGGCTAATGAGGCTTTAAGTCTTGGCGGTCATTTGCTTTATCTCAGCCCTTGTCGTAGAGATATTGCGGAATGCATTAAACAGAATCGTAAAGGCCAGTCAGGGTTATGGCCATATGCAATTTCAGGAGATCTTCCTATTGTCCTCGTTCGAGTCAACAATACTGAGCATTTCGATTTAGTACGCAGACTTTTGACTATCCATGAATATTGGAGACTTAAAGGTTTGTTTGCAGATCTTGTGATTCTCAATGAAGATGAGAGTGGATATGTTCAGGCTTTTCAGGATAATCTACGTGATTTCATTTCAATGGGGCATGCACGAGATCTGTTGAATCAAGCTAGTGGTGTCTTTCTACTACAAAAAGGAAACGTGCCTGGGGATGTGCTTAATCTTCTCTGTACAGTTGCCCGTATGACATTTACCGGGGAGGGAGGATCATGTTCAGTTCAAGTTCGCAAAAAATCTAAGCTTAGTTCGAGGGAAGCGAGGCTTTTAGGGGATGCTCAAGACCGGCCGAACCAAAATGATCTTACGAAGGACAGAGAGTTTTTAGGGGCTACAGAAGGTTTTAACGGGTTACATTTTGAGAACGGATATGGTGGATTTAGCAAAGATGGGAAAGAGTATATTATAGAGTTACAAGAAGGCCTGAACACTCCATTGCCTTGGATTAATGTTATTGCCAATTCAAAGTTCGGTTTTCAAGTATCTGAAATGGGTGCTGGTTATACATGGTCTCAAAACAGTCGGGAGTATAAGCTTACTCCATGGTCAAATGATCCAATTCTCGATCCAGTTGGGGAAGCACTCTATCTGCGAGATGAAGAAACTGGAGAGTCTTGGTCTGTTACAGCTAATCCAAAACGTGAAAATGGTATGTATCTAATTCGACATGGTCAGGGGTACTCAATTTTTGAACATTTCAGCCATGGATTAAAACAAACTTTACGTCTTTTCGTGCCCATGGACAATCCCGTGAAGATTGTAGAATTAACGCTCACGAACACGACAAA
>JADQBO010000030.1 GCA_016278585.1 Desulfosporosinus sp. | reverse complement strand
TTATCTTCCAAAGAGTGTTTAGACCCGTCAATCATCACCGAAGAAAATCCATAGCGTGCACACTGCATTACCTGCTCAAAACTTGTCCCATGATCTAAGTGGAGGGCGATGGGCACACTGGCCTTTTCAGACGCTAATTTAGTTAAGGTAGTAATATACTCAATTCCTGCGTGTTTTATTGCACCTTGACTTGCCTGAATAATTACTGGTGCATTTTCAGCCTCTGCTGCAGCCACAATCGCCTGGACGATCTCCATATTATTGCAGTTAAAAGCTCCAATCGCATAGTGTCCTTTTTGAGCTTTATCTAATAACTCAACCATCGATACTAACGCCATTTTTTCTCCTCCTCTATTGTCCTAGAGACATGTTGACCCCTGAGTGGGCTATTTACAAGCCAGGTTTTATTTTCTTCCAAATATATAGAATTTATTCCTTCAATCTGACGGACATTATCTGAGCTGTCTGCGTAAATCACTCCAACCGCTTCGCAGCATTCACAATAAAGCTCGATACGATCCGGTAATAGTTCAAAGGTTAACCGATTATTTCCACAAGCACACCCTAAATCCCCTTGCCTGGCTAACCGATGAAGATGATCTAAAACCCAAAGCATAGCTTCGGGATTTTCGAACTCTTCCTCATACCCTAACTCTACCGCCAACTCCCCAAGAGACTTTTCCCGTTCACGACAGGCATGAGTGACTTTCTGCTTCGGTCCCATATATCCTACCGAAGCTCCTACGTCAGGGCAAGCAAGGGGTAAGGCTTCTTTTCCCCAAATACCATGCTGGTTTAGTTTTAAATAATGGGTCTCCCCACAATAGGCACAAAGGTATGTGACGTTGAACTGCCGACGGTTCCTACTAGTCACCGACATCAGCTGACGACCACACCCACAATACAGATTTTTGCGTCCTTGACGAGAAAACGCGAAGAGAGAGAGAGCATGAAATTCTAGCTCTCCACATTGGGAACACTGTATAGCAATGGTCGTATTGGTCGTTATAATCATAATTCCCACCTCTTCCTACAGCTTATACTTCGTCATGCAAGAAGATTTTCCTGCCTTTTCGTTAAAGAAAACTCGACTGCCATCACTGTCGACAAGGATAATCAAGTGTCCCTGATGCCTTGAAATGGGAGAAGGGACACGATTTTCAGGCAAATGCAATGCCTTCCTTGGTGCATTTAAGCACTTGACATGTCTTATGTTCTTTTCTTAGTACTATGCCTCTAAAAGTATTACTTTCTCAACTAAGTACAACAAAAAGCATCAGATTAGCGGGAACCACTATTAAAAGGCTATACATTCGTTAATATCTCTCTCACACGATCTCTCAACTCAAATAAATCAAATGGCTTTCCCAAGTAATGGAGAATACCAAGCTCTTTGGCTTGTTCCATATTTTGGGCATCGCCATAGGCGGTCATCATAATTACTCCCACTTCACTGTCTAAGCCACGGATTTGACGTAATGTTTCAATACCGTTCATGCCCGGCATTTTCATGTCCATCAATATTAGATCCGGCTGAAAGGATTTAAGTAATAGAACGGCCTCTTCTCCGTTGACAGCCATTTCGACTTCATGTTGCTCTTCTCGGAAGGTTTCAAAAAGTAAGCGACGCACTCCAAGTTGGTCATCTACTATAAGGATCTTTGCCACTCCTCACATCCCTTTCTCTATATTAATCTAAAGTGAATATTCTTTAAATGGTCGTGAAACTCCTTCTTCCATCGTTCGTTCTGACAAAATATAACCATCTTGTTTATATTTCCTATGTATCCGAGGATTTGCCACCGTCCTACGCAGGGGAATTCTAACCTCATCCCCTAAGGCGCAGTCTAAGATTCCCACATCGATCACCGTAAGCTGCATACCGATTTTACCTGCAACGCGAACAGTCTGCCCCTTCAGCTCTACTCGTTCTTGTCCAAGAAATATTCCAAATAAAGCCAGAAAATTTTTAATGATAATCTTTAAGAAATCCATCCATCCTTGGGGAGCAAAATGCGGAGCTAACCCTAATCCATCAGCATACCCCACAGGGATCACCGCAAGCTGCGTAACTGACTTCGTGCGGTAAATACTTTGATACCCTACATACGTCCCTTTAGGCACTTTGCGTAAATGAACGATCTGACTTTTTGCGATCCAGGGGTCACTCAATATCAATTTCCCGCTAAATTTTGGCCCTGGATAATGTCCAATCAATAATGTTCCGATGCGAACGAAATCATGATGCCACTCAGGATAATCCAAAAAGGCAGCACTATTGCAAACATGTTTCCATATTGGACGAAGCCCCAGCTCTTCAAGACGAGCGGTGAGGGCTCTAAACAGTTCGTATTGTCCTAATGTATATTGCTTATCTTTTTGGGCAGCCCGTGCAAAATGGGTATACACTCCCGTAATTTTAAGATGAGGAGCACCAGCTAAGGTCATAGTAAGCGCTTCCAGCTCAGGCCCTCGAAACCCTGTTCTCCCCATGCCTGTCTCTAGTTTTAGCTGAACTGAAACATCCTGATGAAGTTCTGAACAAACCTCATTTAACATGTCAATAGAAGACAATTCAGTAAGCGTCAGCTGTAATTGTGCTGCTATAGCCTTCGGCCATTCCTCTTGTGTGGTAGGCCCTAATACAAGAATAAGCCCCTTGATTCCATGTTGGCGTAAGATTAGCCCTTCTTCAACCTTGGTAACTGCAAAGGCTTCAC
>JADQBO010000156.1 GCA_016278585.1 Desulfosporosinus sp. | reverse complement strand
GGTAGGTCAACTTTTTAGTTATCAAGGTGGTCAACTTTTAAGTTGACAAATACATGATATAATAAATACAAGCTTTTCCAAATAGTTATTAACAAAATAATATCATAATTTGCCAATCTAGCGGCTTAAAGCAACTTAAAGAAAACCTTAAGTTTCCTTAAGCTTAAAATATAGACTGGAAGGTTGTACATGCGGATAAATGTGATTAAAGCACTTATTATTCTCTCTATATGTCCTCAGTACTCTTATTATCAGCTTAGACTTCTCGCTCTGTTAACCTTCAAACCTAATGCTGTTAACGGTCTGTTGGATTTGACCGACTGGAATTGGGAAACAAACATAAATCAAACCCAGAGTTTATATTCGATTAAGAACTAAGGAAGTGTAATTGTTGGCAGGAGAAACTATATTAGTGGTTGATGATGATGATGATATTAGGGAAATAATTACTTTATACTTAGAAAATGAAGGATTTCACGTAGTTACAGCCTTTGATGGCAACCAAGCACTAGCCTATGCCAATACCGTTAATCCTGATTTAATCATTCTTGATATGATGTTACCTGATTTGGACGGAATAGAAGTATGCCAAGAACTGCGCAAAAGTAAATCAATGCCTATCATTTTTCTGAGCTGTAAATCGACACCCACTGATAAGTCCCTTGGGCTAATTGCCGGTGGTGATGACTATATGAGCAAACCCTTTGATGCCATAGAACTACTAGCAAGGGTAAAGGCGCATTTACGTAGAAATCGTATCTTGAAAAGTTCAAATAGCCTAAATATCAAAAGCCATTTAATTAGTTATCCTGGTTTGACAATTGATCTTAACCGTTATTCTGTAGTGGTAAATGGACAGAATGTTACCCTATCTCCTAAGGAGTTCCAATTACTAGAATTATTAGCCCAAAATCCAAATACCGTATTTAGCAACGAACAACTGTTCCAACTTCTTTGGGGTACAGATAGTTTCGGTGATCACAGAACGGTAATGGTACATATCAGTAATATCCGCAAAAAATTAAAACAAGATTCCAAAAGCCCCATGTTTATTCAAACCATTAAAGGGATTGGGTATAAATTTTGTATAACATAAAACACCTGTCCTTTTGATCCCCTTCATTGTTGTGTTCATTAACCTTACACCCACCTCTTAAAACTATTTCTAGTGCTTTTAGGGCCTAGTCTTTAGTGAATCGTAGTATTAAAACTAATTTATAATGAGAAGGTAATTTAACATGAAGGCAGCTAATAGAACACTTTTTTTAAACTATTTTCTGATTTTCACAGTATTATTTTTAATAACAGGTTGTACTAAACAAACTAATCAAGAAAGATTACCGGAAGCAAGCAACGGTAAGCTCGATCTTTCATCCTGGGATTTAGAAAAAGACGGAACAATTAACCTAAAAGGTAATTGGGAATTGTATTGGGAACAGCTTATTAACCCCTACGATTTTTCAGACGACACCCTTGAACCGGTATTTATCAAGGTACCTGATGCGTGGAATGACAATAGTATTGATCATAAAAAACTAACCGGAGACGGTTTTGCAACTTACAGATTACTAATATCCACCTCTGAGCCAAATCAATTACTGGGCCTTGAGCTCCCGAAACTGCCGACTGCTTATAAGCTGTGGGTAAATAAAGATTTGTTAGCCACTAGCGGAAAGGTGGGTACAAAGGCTGATACATCTATTCCTCACTTTGAAGCAAGGTCGGTCTTTTTTAATTCTAGGCAAGGAGACCTAGAATTAATCATCCAAATATCGAACTTCCATCACCATAACGGAGGAATACTTGAAAATCTTAAGTTAGGAACCGACGATCAAATCAAACTTGCTGGAAATTGGTATTTAGCATTTGATCTTTTTGTTTTCGGCAGTCTTGTTGTTTTAGGGATTTACCACTTAATATTCTACTTTTATAGACGCAAAGAAAGGTCTGTTCTTTACTTTGGAGCCTTTTGTACTATAATCGGGATCAGAGTACTTTTTGTGGGGAAAGTGTTTATTTTTCAGTTATTTCCCAATTTCAATTGGGAAATAGCACTTAAGGTAGAATACCTAACTTTCTATATTTGTGTCCCTTTGTTTATTTTATATTTAAAATCTATTCTATCGGCAGGTATTTCAAGAAATTTAATTCGAATCTCCATAGTTTCTGCCCTAATGTTTAGTGCTCTCGTGCTTTTTAACCCAGTTAAAGTCTATGCCAACTATAATATTATCTATCAAATCTACGTAATTCTCCTTATAATCTATTTACTATATGTTTTGGTCTCAGCATGCATACAAAAGAGGGAAGGAGCAATTGCTATCGCTTTAGCTTCAGTCTTTTTTGGTGGCACAATAATAAACGATATTCTTTACGAAAGCTCGTTAATTTATCTTAGCAAAAGTTTTGTAACATCAAGTCTTTCTTCTTGGGGATTTTTGGTCTTTATATTTTCACAAGCTCTTATTTTATCTAGAAAGTATTCCCGTGCTTTTTCAAGAATCGAAGAGATGACCTTAAACCTTCAGCAATCAAATGAACGTCTGGAAGATAAAGTTTTGGAAAGAACACTGGCTTTGGAAAGCTCTCGTATAAAATTAGAGAAAGCCTATCAGGATTTATCAAAGATGGAAAAATCACGTACCGAGCTACTAACCAACATATCACCTGAATTCCCGAGTTTTTATACCTATGAAGGTGCGTTCACGCCAAGGGCAGTA
>JADQBO010000404.1 GCA_016278585.1 Desulfosporosinus sp. | reverse complement strand
TTCGTTTTAATAGTACAGTTCCTAGTTCATCCTCAAGCTTACTAATTGATGAGCTGACTGCTGGTTGGGTAATAAAGGCGTGCTCCGCAGCAACTGAAATTGAATTATATTTAGCGACTTCAATTAAGAGGAATAATTGCTCTAATCTCACATTAATATACCTCCGCCTGTATTAAAAAGTTAACCGTTTAAAGCTAAAAGGCTTGATAAATCATTTTTGGCTAGATATTTGTACTGTCTTTGTTGGCAATATTGTTCTGCTTATAGTTGCGTACAATCCGTGTTACTTTACTTTGACTAATATTCAAAGAGCTTGCGACTTTATACGAACTTGCCAACACGTCATATAAACGAATTATGATGGCCTCTTCATCACTTGTCTCTTTGAGATTTTTCCAATTTAGAAGTTCATCATTGAGAATACTCGTTTTTAATGGAATAGACGGTAGTTTGAAAAATTTACTGGGCAAATGTTCAGGAAGAATAGACCCTTCCGGGATTGTGACTACTAACCGTTCGGCTAAGTGCTCCATTTCTCGAATATTGCCTGGCCAAGAATAGTTTTTCAGAATAGCTAGACATTTCTTATCAAACTTGTGAGAATATTTATAAATTGAATCATATTTATTTAGAAAAAACTGTAATAAAGGAATTATATCCTCGGTTCTTTCCCTTAAAGAGGGGGTATCTACTTCAATTACGCTTAATCTATAGTATAAATCCTCACGAAACTTACCCTCTTCTATTAGCTGAACTAAATTTCTATTGGTAGCTGCAATAATACGGATATCAATTTTTTTATGCTCTTTGCCTCCAACGGGAATAAATCTACGCTCTTGAATCAATTCTAACAACTTTGATTGGATTCCTAAAGGGAGTTCCCCAATTTCATCAAGAAACAGTGTTCCACCATGTGCTAGTTCCGCTAAACCTACCTTTCCGTACTTGTCTGCTCCCGTAAAAGCACCACGGCAATAGCCGAATAATTCTGATTCTAAGAGGTTTTCTGGAATTGTAGCAGCGTTAATGGAGATAAAGGGTCCTTCTTTTCGATCGCTCATTTTGTGAATATCCATGGCTAAAACGTTTTTTCCAGTCCCGGATTCCCCAAGAATTAAGACAGTTGAGCTTACTAGAGCTACCCTCTGAACAATTTCCAAGCAAGATTTCATTTTCTCATCACGAAAAGAATATCCTTTAAAATAACTTACTTGTTGGCTTAACTCATCAACTTTGTTCTGATAATGTTTAACGAGCTTTTTAGTTTTATCTAAGTCTTGTCTTAATTGTTCGATTTGAGTAATATCTCGACTGTTCATAACAATAAATTCAACTTCACCGTATTTATTAATAACTGGAGTAGCGGTTACAACTAGTCTGATTCCTGTGTTTGTTACTTGTTCTACGGTTACTACTTTCTTTTCTTGAAAAACAATCGGAGCAAGAGCTGGGGAGTAATATCCCTCTTTTAATAAATGATCGATGGACCTTCCGATTATTTCGGAGGGGTCTAAACCATAATGCTTTTTACAAGCTTCATTGACGTAAGTAACAATTCCCTTGTTATTAACAACAAAAATTTCATCAAAGGAATTGTCCAATATCATTTTAAAATCTTCTATATTTAAACTATTTTCCGTCAAATTTGACAGCTCCTTTCAATTGTGTAGTGAAAATGTATTAAATTAATAATATATTCCAAATAATTTAGGGGTTTTTATATTAAAATTGTGTACAATATTATACGAGATTTATTCGTTATAATAAGTTAAAATCCTGCAATACAAAAATAATTAAGTCATTGTAACTTAATTATTTTATCGTTTATTGTCGACTTCTGTTAGAATATATATTATACAACATAATCTTTTGTTGTTGCTCTTGGGTTACATAATATGATTTATTTTTTTTTATCCTTATTATTCTACCCTTACTAAGGCATGAAAATTGCAATATGAATTAGTAACTGCTAAGAATTTCTTAACAATTTTGCAGAGTATAGTGGGTGTGACTATAGGCTACCTATCTATTTTGTCAGTGAGGGGTGGTGAAATTATAGTTTATTATACAGTTGAACGGTATTCTAATAGCAAGTTAACTTAGACTTAACATAAGTCAATAAGTCTAATTGACTTATGTTAACAAGGATTATGTTAATTGGCTACCTGAAGATTCGTTATGTTTTCAGTACTGTGATTGAGAGAGGGTGTAATAATGGCTTTAAAATCAAGGATGGAAGTACTAACGAAGGATGATTTATTAAAGGTTCACGAAGCCACACTGAAGATTCTTCGTGAAACGGGCATTGTATTTCATAGTGAGGAAGCTATCGAAATCTTCAAAAAAAATGGAGCTAGGGTAGAAAATAAAACAGTGTTTATCTCTAGTCAGATGGTTGATCAAGCCTTGGCCACTGCTCCACGCAGTTTCCGAATGCGCGCTCGTAATGATAAATATTCCATTACTGTTGGTGAAGGTTTTTTGGTACAGCCTAATGTTGGACCAGTTTATATTCAAGATTTAGATAAGGGACGTCGTGAGGCTACTCTAGAAGATTATGCAAATATCCAAAAATTGTGTCAGGCTAGTGATGTGGTAGATTTGGTAGGCACGATTCCGGTAGATCCTAGTGATATTAATAATAATGATAAATTTTTATTAATGATGTATGAGGCGTTGAAAAACTCCGAGAAACCAGTAATAGGATTCTGCGCAAATACT
>JADQBO010000128.1 GCA_016278585.1 Desulfosporosinus sp. | reverse complement strand
TGTTTCTCTTAAGATTTTAAACCCCATAATCTTATAATACCAATACATCATTTGTGAGTTTACCATCTTTGATGTACAGTATTTTTCTTCAAATTTAATAATCTGATCTAAAGATTCGGATTCTTGCATAGTACACACCTTCCTTTACGATTTGACTAGTAAAAAGTTTACCCTTTAGTATAGTATTAACATTATGTGTGCTATTCATAACATAATAAATCTCACCAAAACAAAGGCCTCGAAGACATGCTTCGAGGCGAAATTTATACTTTATAATATTTCAGGGTTAGCCTTTAAATTAACTTTAATTAGAACAATAACTGTCGATAAAATCTTGAGGGAGCTTCTTAACTAACAGTACGGGTATTGGGGAACTATTAAGAACATTATGAGCTAGACATCCGAAAATCAGTCCTTTTAGCGTAGTGAGTCCTCGTGTACCCATAATTATCAATCTTATAGAATTTTCTGTAGCGTAGTTAATTAGTGATTCGACCGTGTCGGAGATACTAGGATTCGAGTAAATGACGTGGTGCCTAACATCCTTAGCCTTATCAATAAAAATATTGTCTGTCTTAGTTAGTATTTCAGCATATATATCTTTTGCTGATAAATTTGTTCCATCAATTATCCGTTTTAACCATTCAGAGGTAGGACTAGCCGGCCAAGTTTCTATCCAATTATATTCTGTCCCTACAACACCATCTTCTTCTTCTTCTTTTACCTGTACGACGGTTAAGTGCATATTAGGCATACTCTCCAATAGGTTAGCTGTATAAACTGCAGCTGAAAAAGCTTGCTGTGACCCATCAGAGTAGAGAAGAACTTTAAACTTCCTATCAGTCAATGTGACCCCCCCTTTTCTATATGATGTTGAAATAAAACCTATGTAAATGTGAATACTTTCCTAAATAAAGACTATCACTGTGCTAATATTTAGTCAATATTGACACAATCAATTTATTCTATTGTGGGATCAACGCTTAACAAATTATTTGAAGGTGATCTATCTTAATTTGTTACAAACCATGGGCCAATCTTCATCTAAAATTCAGCCTTCTTATTGTTTTTATCTTTATGGTTATAACACCGATATATACGCAAAACCCTTGTTACAGGCGCAAATTTACTCTCAATAAATGAAGAAATTATGATATAACGTCTAAATATTTTTTATCGATTACTATTTTATTGATCGTAGTAACCAAAGTATTTATAATATAATATGGTTATTGTACCCATGATTTTTATCTATTTTTACTATGATTGTATAAGCTGTTCATAAAAAAGCGTTATAAAGATTCGCAATTGATTTTCTTGCAAGTCTTTATAACGCACGTTACACAGATGAAGTTTCCTTATAAGATGTTAAGTCTATATTTACGCCTCGCTAAATTGTTTAATCGACGCTCTTAATTCCAATTTTTATATTTTTAGATATCTGTTCCATAAACTCCTGAAACTTTGAGTTAGCATTGTTAGACGACAATACTTGGCGATTTCGTATGCAATTTTGTTCCAATTCTTTAAGCTTTTCCTGTTCATCTTTAGTAATCTCTATGCCAGCCATAAGTTTACCGTGATGTTCCTGTTTTAACCTTTGTAGATCTTCTACTAATTTACGCGCTTCAGTATTTTGAAAAAGATCATACTCAGCTTGCTTGAACTCTTTATATATATCTGTTTGAGCGATTGACTTACCTAGTTCTATACTCTTTTGCATAAGTTCCTCAATTTGATCCATATTAATGTTTCCTCCTTTAAATTAGTTCATAAAAGCTAGTCTAGATATATATAATATAACCGATTACCACAGAATCTTAAAGGAGAATTTATAGGTTGTGTTAAATAAACGGGGGATGAATACAAATTCTGTAAAATCCAGAAAATTGTACCCATCCCCTCACTCAATCAGCTCTATGAATAAGCACTAAAAGTGCCTAGGCAAACGCTGAATTGGACTGAGTATTACTCAACACCAAACATATCGATAATAGGCTTCTTGAAGATTGACCATTCGTTAGTATTAGGATCCCACTTCATATTAACGAAACAATGCCAGTTTTCCTCGTCCATGGTTGGGCGGTCTGTTCTGAAGTAGTATCCAGGCCAACGTGTTTCTTCACGGAAGGTTACAGCGCGAAGGTGAGATTCAGCCTGCCATAATCTGTGTTTGTTTTCCCAAGCTCTTAACAGTTCATAAAGGTCTCTAGCAGCTATTTTTTCGGAGTCCTCTTTGAGGAATTCGAATAACTCAGCAGCACGAGTTAATGAAGCTGTGTTAAAGTTGAAGAATACGTTAGCACCACCGACATACTCGTCCATGAGCTTTTGTAAACGATACATAAACTGTTTAGGCATAATGTAGTTAGGGTTAACTTCACAATCTGTACTGAAGTTTTTGTGTGCTTCGAAGATTTCAAGCGGTTTAACGATCTCTGCTTTCACAGCCTCAATAACCTGTGGATCAGCTTCCGTTAATGTATTATTTTCTAAAATGTATTTAATGGCTGATTTTGCTGCGATACGACCTTCAGCATGTGTACCTGAGGAGAACTTATGAGCACAAGCTCCAGTAGCGTCACCAGCAGCAAAGAGTGCAGGAACTGTGGTCATTTGAGCATAACCCCAGAAATAGTCTGTTCCAGCGGAAAGGTCTTCAGGACCAGATACCCAAGCACCAGATGCTCCAGAGTGAGAGCTGATGAAGTATGGCTCTGTAGCAGCGATCTCG
>JADQBO010000321.1 GCA_016278585.1 Desulfosporosinus sp. | reverse complement strand
GATCTCCCCGGAATCTTGCATGGCTTTAAATGTTACGTCATGGCTGATGAAAAGGGTGAACCTCTCGCCACCCATTCCATTTCAGCGGGTCTCGACTATCCCGGTGTCGGACCGGAACACAGTTATCTAAAAGATATCGGTCGTGCCGAGTATGTTAGTATTACCGATCAAGAATCCCTTGACGCCTTCCACCGGCTTTCTCGGGCTGAAGGCATCATCCCTGCGCTCGAGAGCGCACACGCTGTCGCTTATGCACTTAAGCTTGCCCCTACCATGAACCCTGACCAAATCCTAATCGTCAATATTTCCGGCCGTGGCGATAAAGACGTAGAACAAATTTTCCAACTAACTCAAAAGTCCCAGTAATAAGGCATCTAGATCCCAACCTAACTACAGAGCCCCAGGAACTAGCCCTTATTCCCCTAAAACAGAGATGGATTTTGCAAAGAGAATCCCGTTAAACGGATTTGCGTCAAGGGAACGCTGACGTTAAAGCTTGAAAACGCTAGTGGTTTACTTTCTGAAAGCAGAAGAGTTTAGCGTTTTCGCTTTAACGTTCAGTGAGCAGCAATGGAGTTTCGGGTGAACGTGCAAAAGCCATCTCGCTTTCACCCTCACTGATACAATTTAACATTCTTCAAGTGCTCAGCATACGTTTTAGCAAACACATGATAGCCGTCTTTTTTGGCCACATAGTATCTGAAATCCGTTTGGGCCGGATACAACACCGCTTGCAGGGAGGCATGCCCGGGATTGGCAATCGGCCCAGGTGGGTATCCCGAGTGCAAATAAGTATTATATAGAGAGGGGATCTCAAGATCCTCGTAAGAAAGTCTCGGCTTTGGAGTTTCAAGTAGAAACTGAATTGTAGCATCAATTTGAAGGGGCTGGTTAATCTTTAATCGATTCATTAACACTGAGGCGATCAACGGACGATCCGACTCTTTAACGGCTTCTTTTTCAATAAGAGAGCCCAAAGTAACCCACTGAGCAACTGTAAGTTTCATGGTTGTAAGTTGTTTCTGCACCTCTGGCGTAAGTTCTTTCCCAAACTGTCGGAGGAGCATATCAATCACCGCATGAGGCGTTGTTTTAACTGAGATATCATACGTATTAGGAAATAAGTATCCTTCTAAACGATGAATCCCCTTTGGTGCATCCCTTAAAAACGGGTATGGAAACTCACCTTCTGTAACTACTTTTATATACTCTTCCTTACTACCAATTCCTTTTTGTATAAGAAGGTCGATAATTTGTTCGGTATCATACCCTTCTGGAATTGTTACTCGGGTAATATCTAAAGAAACCGAACCACTAATTAAGCGTGTTATCATTTCATTAGGGGGCATGGTAGGGGCTAGTTGGAAATCTCCAACATAAAGCTTGAAATCTGATTGTCGGGCACGGGCCAGATATCTAAACGCCCATGAACTCCGTATCAGCTGCCGATTTTGTAGTTCTTCTGCCAGTTGAGCTGCAGTAGTCCCGGGTGAAATCGTAATCTTTTCACTGCTACCTGTAGAAGAGTATGGCTGGGTTGCCCAACTCCACCAAGACAGAAATCCAAAACCCACAATCAAGGAAAGCAGAATAATCCACGTAAATATGCCCATGCTCTTCTTCTTTCTGGACATTTCTCACTCTCTCTTTCTATTTCCGAAAAGGCCTCAAGTTCCTACACGTAAAATACGATTCGCTGGCGCATACCAATCGCGACCCAGAAATTTCTTAAGCTCACGACCATTTTGATCTTGAACAATCTTCCAGGTATTAACAACAACCCCCTGGGAACCTCTTTGTTCCTGAACAACTCCACCTCTGGGCAGACTTGGATCTGGCCTTTTTTCTGTTTTATAAGGGATTACTTTCTCCACTTGACGTTCAATCCTTACGGGTTTCCCCGTCTTCTTGCCCCAGATCCGAACCGTCAGTACCCCTTGCTTAACGTTGGTCCGCAAATATACCAAACTAGCTGTATTATTCTTAAACTTAAAATCTAGATTAGGATAATTAACCGTTGCATCTTGACCAGGGGGTACATAACTGACGACAACCGCGTGTGGCATCCGTTCCAATATCTCTAAGTCGCTGAGTAGTACAGCATTATATAGGGTCGAGGACACTTGACATACGCCCCCTCCAGTTCCCTTGACATACTCCCCGTTAACAATTACATAGGCCTCCTTATAGCCCGTCTCAACTTCTCGAGGCCCTACTGTTTCGTTAAAAGAAAAGGTGGCTTCTGGGAGAAGGACTTTTCGATCCATTGCTTTAGCCGCTGCTGCCAAATTAGACGCACGATTTATCTCTTTAATTAAAAACGAAGTGGAAAATTCTCCAATAACAGAATCGAAGGCTAAAGTTTCTAAAGACTCTGTAGTAACGGATGCTGGAACTTCCACCATCGGAATATCTATCCGTGTTGGCACCTTACTCAGAGGGACTTCTTGAATCTGGTTAATTAACTGTTCTACGCTAACAACTAGACCACTCTCCGCTGGTTGAATAATTACTTTATCGTTTTCAATCCTATAAGAGGCATCTTTTGCAGGTCGGCTGAACTCTCTAAGTTTATCGTGAAGTTCTTGACTAGCAATAAGTGAATCAACGTTTAATACACTCTGCAGGGTTGTCCCTGGGTGGAGCTGAGTCTCTTTGATGGTCTTCTCAGCATCTACTTCAAAACCTATCTCTCTTAAAGTCAACGGAATCTCTGTATTATTGTACAACAGTACGCGGGTTTCTTCCAG
>JADQBO010000150.1 GCA_016278585.1 Desulfosporosinus sp. | reverse complement strand
GGTTGTACTAGCGCTTATACCAGACGCACTGGTTAAAACTTCGTAATAAGATCTTATTTAAACCTTTTTAGGGCAAACCTTTTCAATACAAATAAGTTCCGGTGGATTATTAATCTGATTAGTAAAGGAAATTTTAGCTACATTATATTCTTTTTGGTTTAATGTTGAGGAGAAACTCTCTAATGCTTCTTTCTCTATTTTACCGTTCTCATGTCCTGTATATATAATAATTAATATAACAGCATTAGGTTCAAGCATACCCAAACATTTCTGAACAGCCTCTATGGTAGTTTCTTTTGTTGTCGTAATTTCATGATTTCCCTTAGGTAGATAGCCTAGATTAAAGATTACTAATTTGACATTCCCCATCAGATATTTATCGATATTTTGATGACCATCACAGATTAGTTTAGTTCTTTCAAGAAAATTCAATGCTTCCAGCCTTTTGCTAGTGTTTATAAGAGCCTCTTCTTGAATATCAAAAGCATACACCTTCCCCTTTTCTCCGACTAGACTACATAAAAACGCAGTATCATTGCCATTTCCCATAGTACAGTCAACGGCTATATCTCCATTCTTCAATTTTGATTTACATATACCTTTTGAAATCTCAATAGCATTTTTAAAAATATTCTTCATACGTTTGGGTTCTTCTCCTTACAATTTTCCAAGGGACAAGTAGGATTCTAACTCAATCCTTATTCATCAAACCATCTGCCTTTCCTAGATTGGAAGGAAGGAATGATGAGTGAGTGAGTGAGTGAGTGAGTGAGTGAGTGAGTGAGCAATTACCATGAATTATGCAATTTTAAGTTAGAGGATATTTGCATAATATGTCGAATACCTAATAATGTGTCTTAAGAAGACAAAATCAAAGCTGAATCTAGTTTACCTAGAGCGAGGATTTAACAAGGCAAAAACGAGTATTTTTTTGCGTAGGGTTCATACCTTGCTGTCCGGATCCAACTAACCTCGCAAGCTAAGAAGGGTTAAAATAATATGAATTTGACTCCAGTCATATCACGGTTGAAAGATGCGGTTAAAAAAATCTCATGGAAATCACCACAAGTAATTAGTGGTTTAGCTATTACCATTATCCTAACTGGAGGGCTTACTTATTATCTATCGACAACGACTTCTGCAGCGGCCATAAAGATTAACGGTCAACCGATTGGCCTGGTCCGTAATGTTAGTACTGGTAAAGACCTCGTTAAAACGTTATTAGAACAACAAGGTAAGCCCTTTGGAGTCGTCGCCAAAACCCATGACCAAATCGATTATGAAAATGTCAGGGTTAATCCAGCCGTCTATCTTGAATCTACTTTGAGCGAAGAAAAGCTAGGAGATAAATTAAGGTATTATCTTGATGGTTATAAGTTAGAAGCAGATGGTTCTATTATAGCATTTTTACCTAGCAAAGAAGATACTGAAAAACTTCTTAAGGACTATGAAGGCTATTATGTTAAACCCAGTGAAGAAAATAAGGTCACTGCCGTTAATTTTGCCGAAGAGGTTAGGGTCGAAAAGGTAGAAGCCCAACCAGATCAGATAAAAAAATATGACCAAGCTTTCAAAGTGCTAATTGACGGTAAAATAACGACAAAGGATTATACCGTCCTTGCCGATGATTCTTGGTGGCTTATTGCCCGCAAAAATAATATGTTAACGGATGAAGTCTTAGCCGGCAATCCGGGAGCAACTAAAGATTCGAAGTTGCAGCCGGGTCAAATTATAAAGCTTGTAGCTTCTACACCCTACCTTACTGTTGTGAGTCAGGGAACATATACGGGGCCTGAAACAATTCCCTACGATGTCGTAACAAAAACTGATAATAAACTACGTACCGGTCAAACGAAAGTCATCGAACAAGGTAGTAATGGCACAAAAATGGTTACATATTCATATGAGCAAAAGAATGGTATTGACGTTACCAAGCAGGTATTAGAGGAAAAAGTTATTAAAACTCCTGTCAACCGAGTTATTGCTAAAGGCCCTAATAGTCGGCCTGTTAGTGTAGCCTCTGCTGTTTCTCGCGGAAGTGGTGGTTCTTCAAACATTGTAGATCGTGCACTCAGCTTGCAAGGGACGCGCTATGTTTTTGGCGGAACATCTAAAAGCGGCTTTGACTGTTCAGGATTTACTAAATATGTCTATGCTGTTTCTGGGATATCCCTTCCTCGTACATCCTATGCGCAATTCGCCTCAGGTACTGCCGTTGGCGAAAATGACCTTCGGTCAGGTGATTTAGTATTTTTTTCGACTTATGCTAAGGGTGCATCTCATGTGGGCATTTATACCGGAGGAGGACGCTTTGTTCACGCTAGTAACCCCAGTAGTGGTGTCATAACATCAAGCATAAGTGATAGCTTTTACTCATCTCGTTATCTCGGGGCACGTAGGTATTAAAAAAGCAAAAACCAGATTCTCAAGAGTAACAGCTAATGTTGTTGCTCTTTTTGTTTAGGGATAATGAGCGTTTCTGTCAAACTCGGAGCATTCCTAGATTTGCAATAAACAATCTTCTGTTAGGGTTCACTCGGCAAAAGCCTTAGCTTGTAAATGATGCTCTGTGTATAAATCTCCAAGCGATCCAAGATTTGTATAATATTTATAATTCGGCTAAGGTTAGTGCTTTTGCTAATTCCATCTTCAAAATACAATAGTTTCCCTTTAGCTCCAACTTCGATGTCATAAAGCCATACTACTCTTCCCCATCTATGCAGGGATGTTGGTACATCTGGTAAAACGATGTCGT
>JADQBO010000489.1 GCA_016278585.1 Desulfosporosinus sp. | reverse complement strand
ACAGCAGTCACGGCTCTTATGCCAACCATGTTGTTCTCGAACTGAATTCTTTAGACAGTGCCGGCCAACCTACGATGGTATATCAGGTGGTAACCCCAACGGGAGATCAGTTGGTTGTCCTTGAAAGTGCCGGTAATTGGCAAGCCGCAATTGAGGCGAAACTGAATCCACCTCAACAAAGTACCCCTCCTGCCAATCAGACACCGACAAGCGGGGATCAGCCAGAGCTTAGAGCAGGTGAAGAAGAACCTGAAAACCTAAAGCTGTCCGGATTCAGAAATGAGACCATAAGCGGTACCCAGATAAATTACAGCGATTACCGTGTAGTGGTTGTTCCCATGTATGACGGGCTAAACACCCTGCAATGGGTCAACCAGGACATCGGAAGCGTTACTCAGGGTCCACAAGGGATGGAAGTCAATTTCGCCATCTTCGGGCATTTGAAGGATATTAAAATAACCTACTATCAGGGTATGGAAGATCCAGGTGAAACCATAAATGTCGGTTCATTGTATAATGCCCATGTAGGAGTGCGAGTCTGGCTGCCCAACAATGACATGTCTCACATAAAAGTAACGGGAGTGGCAGACTTAGGAAACGGAGATTTGCGGAATGTGAGTTTCGGCCTGGACGATATGAGGGATTCTTCAGACTATGAGGTCATAATGTTTAAGTGAAAAACTGAGACATAAAAACGAATATCCTATCCCAGAGTCAACGCCTATAGAATTTTTAGTATTCTTTTACTATTAATACAGGTAAATTTTACTCTAACGAATACAAATTGCAAAAAATTTTAATAGTTAGTGGAGGTTTAATATGAAGGAAAATTCATTTAAAAAAGTCCTATTCTTATTCCTTGTTTTTGGTATTTTTTTGCTGGTAGGTTGTGATACTGAACCTATTGAAGATCAAGGAAAATCAAAAACTGACATACAAACTAATGCCAAAAACAGAGTAAACGAACAACCTAAAGAAGAACAAAAAGGTAAAAATGATAAGATTAAAGATATTAGCTCGATAATAGAATTTGTAAATAAGACGGATACAAATAAGATGACAAACCAACTCGGAGAAAAATTGATAGTGCTTAAAGATTACGAAACTCATTATTTTGATTTTACCGGTGAGGGGCTTGATGATGTCGCTATCGTAACTTGGGCAGATGATAACAGTTACAATCCGGTGATTTTTGTAACTACTGATATTTTGGAAAACGAATATTCTCTTATTAACAGCGATTTTAGAGCAACTAAAGGGTCTGAATTTTTTAGTCAAGATGGTTTTATTATAAAAAATGACAAAAAACATAAATCCTATGATATTGCCTATAATATTGGTGACGAATTTATTCAAATGGCTACTCGATATGTAAGCTATGGTGATGAAACACAGATTATTCAGCCAGAAATTAATCTTAAATATATTGTTAAGAATACTCTAGAAAAACTAGATGGCTTTAATAAGTTTAATGTTAATAGAGTGTTTACTTATCTTGATGAAAAAGGAAATACACACAAATACGAGGATACTACATTATCATATACATTTAACGAAAAAACTCACGAATTTGACATGAAAGAGACGCAACGTATGGAAAGAATTTCCATTGAGGAGCTTATTAAAGAGAATTTTATAGTAGGAAAAGATGATTCACTTAAGGCTTTTGAAACAGTATACAATGAAGGTAATTTAGAATCAGCGATTAATTACTACTATGAAAATAGACAAAAATTTAGTAAAGAAACTAGGATAAACTATTTAGAAAATTATTCAGATCTGGTTGAAGGTATTCTAGATATCCCTGGGCATAGTAATATTTATGCGACAGAAGAAGTAAAAGAAGACAATGTTATTTCTTCCGTTACTGTTAACATAGATCCTATACCTGAGAAAATGAGTTCTGTATTCTCAATTGTCAAAGAATTTTTTGTAGAGGATGGCGCCAGTTTTCCAGAAGATACTATTAGTAATGGTAGGTATACTATAACTTGCATAAATAGTGATATGACTGAAAAAATGAATCTTATGTCCTTTGACCAAGAAGTTCTTGTAAACGGTGAACAATATAACGCAAATGCAGCTAATGATTTTGTAAATGTTGAGTTTAAAAATCAACAACAGATGTTAGAAGTTATAAAAGACATTACGTATCCTACTGTTTTAATTAATAATCTACAACAACTTGATGAATTTAAACATAAGAATATTTGGAAAACGAATATAGTTATTGTACCTGGAAAAATTGTATATAAATCGTAATGCATCATGGGATTTACAGAATGGGAAAAAATAGACAGAGGGACAGGGACCTTGTCTGGAGGACTGAGTATATCAGACAAGTCTCCCTGTCCCTCTGTCTGTGTTCCATTTTCCACTTAATATCTTCTGTGCTGTCTCAACAGGACAAATCTTATTATCAGCCATATATCCTCCATTAGTACGAAATTCAATACTATAAACAAAATATAATCGTGCTTGTATTGTAATGTGTTACTGATATAATGCCACCATGAGTTATATACAAATGCATAAGGAGGTTTTTACTTTGAAAATAATTGCTGTTAACGGAAGTCCGCGGAAAAACTGGAATACCCATACTCTGTTGAGTAAGTCGCTCGAAGGAGCAGAATCGGCAGGCTCACAAACTGAAATTGTCAATCTATATGACTTAGATTATAAGGGTTGCATCAGCTGTATGGTGTCGCTTCTCACCTAAAATGACGGCGTGTATCTCGCTGCCAATGGCGGAAGAAA
>JADQBO010000106.1 GCA_016278585.1 Desulfosporosinus sp. | reverse complement strand
TTTAGTCATGTTTAATAAGCTCCCTTCTTTCATCAAATTACGTCACCCTAACAAAAACGTATAAGCCCCGTTCCTAATCTTAAATGCAAAACTTGTGCCAATTAGCAAATCATCTGATTACATTAACTTTTCTGAAAACTCGTGCCATAAATAAAAGATGAATGGAATATCTAGGTTCCATTCATCTTTTATTTATGGCAAATGACATTAAAGATTGACTACTAAGCTCATTTCCTTGATTGGAACTCATTAATTCCAATCGGAACTTCTTAGTGCCACTATTATAGCAGCTCATATTGTTTTCCTTTCCGTAATACAGTCGTGTGAGTTATCCCTAAAAGTGACGCTATTTTTCTACTGCTTTTCTCGGTTCCCAGTGCTTTTCGCAATAATTCCTTTTCCATTAATTGAATACCCTCATTCAATGAGATAATTCCTCTAACGGTTACTTCAACCTCTGCCTTTCCACCATTCCCTACATTCAAGTTTTCCGGTAAGTGGATTACTTCTATCAAACCACTTTGGCTTAGTATAACTGCTCTTTCTATCACATTTTCCAATTCACGAATGTTTCCTGGCCAGTAGTAACTCTCAAATATTCTATAAACTTGTTGTGTAATTTTTTTTTGTTTACTATATTTAGTACAATACTTGGTCAAGAAATATTCACTTAAAGGTAAGATATCCTCTCTACGATCACGCAATGGTGGGATTTCTATTTGTACAACATTTAAACGATAGAATAAATCCTCTCGAAAGGTTTTTTTTCTGACCATTTCCTTTAGATTTCGATTAGTAGCAGCAATAATACGTACATCAAGGCTTATTGGCTTTATTCCACCAATACGATATATAACCTTATCCTGAATAACTCTTAAAAGCTTAACTTGTAAATTTAAAGGGAGTTCTCCGATCTCATCGAGAAACACATTCCCACCATTGGCCGCCTCCATTAAGCCTATTTTCCCCTCCTTACTGGCTCCAGTAAAGGCACCTTTTTCATAGCCGAAAAGTTCAGATTCCATGAGATTTTCCGGTATTGCTCCGCAATTAATCGTAATAAACGGACCATTATCCTTTTGGCTTAGCTTATGAATCCTTTTAGCGGCTACTTCCTTACCCACGCCAGATTCTCCGGTAATCAGAACTGTCGATTCAACTTGTGATACACGTACCATTAGCTCTAAGACCGGCTCCATTGCATGACTCTTGGTGATTAAATCTTCTTTTAAGAGCTTTCCCCTTAACTCTAGTAACTCGACTGAAGAACGCAATCTTTCTTCTTTAGCTTGTTCTACTTGAAATTTAAGCCGTTGCAATTCTGTCATATCCCTCATATTAAATATAACCTGTATAACATTACCCTCTTGATCAAAACGAGGATTTCCAGTAATCATAATCTCCTGTCCATCTAATTTTGTGTAAACTTTAGTAAAGGTTTTATTCTCTTCTATAATTGTAGTAGTCATGTCATCTAAACAATTAGCAACTTCAGATTGAATATTTTTGAGTATACAATTATGGTTATATTCTATTAGGTTAAAAAGCTGTAAAGCACTTTTATTAACCCTTAAAACTACTCTTTCAATATTAACAACCAGCATACCATCGTAGGAGCACTCGATGATATTATCCAATTCAACCTTAAGCTCCCTAACCCTCGATAATTTTAACGTTAAGTCCTCGAATTCCGATAAATCTTGTAAAACTACAACCGTACCTGTTATGTTACCATTAACAAATATAGGTGTTGCATTTCCTATTACACGCCTGTTGTTAACCTCTAATCTAAAGCCTAAACGTGCTTTACCATCAGTGCTAACCTCCTTCCATATCCACTGAGGTAACATCTCTACTTGGCTCTGTTCAATTGCTTCTTGACTACTTAGCCCTAAAAGAATCTCTGCTCCTTTATTAAAAAGGTATATAACACCGGTTTTATCAAACGCAATAATTGCATGACTAACTGACTGCAGCACGACTCTTAGTTCATTTCTAGTTTCTTCCCAAGCCAAGTTGACCTTTTTAATTAACTCTACTCGCGACAAAATTCCTGTTAACTTATTATTTTGATCTAAAACAAGCATTCGTTCCATATCCTGTGTACAAGTGTGGGTTATTTGTTCAAAGTTAGAATTTTCTGATATTAAAGCAGGTGGATCATCCATAAATTCCTCAACTTTTGCTGTTGGGGAGTAACCCGATAAAAAGCATCCTAGCACCTTAGAAATTGTAATAATTCCTACAATCTCATCGTTTGCCCCTACAACTGGCGCACAATTAACATCGTGATCCAGATAGATTCTACTTGCATCAGCAAGACTTTGGTCAGATCTAACTGTATAAGGGTTACAAATCATTACATTTTTAACCTTCATTGGTACCTTCCCCCTTTCACTTTTTCGCCTATGCCATTCCACCTTTTGTATAAGTATTATAAACAATAGATAAAGTCTATTATTTTCATCCCTTAGTCACAAAACTAGCCAGTAAAGAACTTAAGCCGAAGTAGTGTCTTTACAAAATTTAAAAAACCATTAAATAATAAATTAACCTAATTCTAACAGTTACTTTTTGGTAGGTCAATGTATTTATAGCTAACATTCATTACCCTAAAGACCTCCAGTAGTTTGCGTCATTTTAGTAGTAACAGTTTCCTTGCCTAGACCTTACCCCCAGGGCTATACCTTAAGTCCTTGGTCCTGGAACGAAAGGCCAATGATCCTTTCGCCAGCATGACAGGGGGACGCATGACAGGGGGACG
>JADQBO010000457.1 GCA_016278585.1 Desulfosporosinus sp. | reverse complement strand
GTCAAGTGCCAATTATCATGGTTTCTGCAAAAGGAGAAGAAATTGATAAAGTCCTTGGTCTAGAATTAGGGGCCGAAGATTATATAACGAAGCCCTTTAGCCCCAGAGAACTTTTGGCAAGGGTTAAGGCCCAAATAAGAAGAAGCTTAATTGGCGGAGAAGGGGGGGCAAATAAGGGCTTTTCGGATTGCATGGGCCGAGGAAAACGTATATATGATGATATTCTTGACTTACCAGGGCTGCAGATTAATTTTAGGAAGTATCAAGTACTCTTAGACGGGCGGGAGGTTGAATTAACCACTAAAGAATTTGAGATATTGGTTTTCTTAGCCCGGAATAGAGGACAAGTCTTTAAACGGGAACAATTATTGAACAAAGTTTGGGGCTTTGACTATGTAGGAGATACAAGGGCAGTGGATTCAGCCATCAAACGGCTGCGCAAAAAAATAAATCATGAAGAAAAAAACTACATCTTCATACATACAGTACGGGGAATTGGGTATAGATTTGAGGTGCCCAACCAATGAAAACCATATTTACAAGGCTGGTTGGCTCCTTTATCCTTATTGTTGTAATAAGTTTGGTTGTTATAGGGGTAAGCTTATCCTTTATGTTTAAAAACTATCTTTTTGAGCAGAAAGAAAGGGAGCTGATTATTAAAGGACAAGATATGGCCCAGGAGGTTAAGCCCTTTCTCGTGGAAAAGAGGGACCCCCACGATTTTGTCAACTTAGCTAACCGCTTGGACTTGAATATGGGGACTGAGGTCTGGGTAGTCGATAAAAAGGGTGCTGTCATAGCCGCTGCGACAAATCATGAGTACTGCGAAGGGAATTATTTAGAGGCTACTGAACTAAAGATAATGCAAGCAGGTAGTGTATCTGTAAGTAAAGGGCAATCCCAATATTTTCAGGAGCCGGTTATTCGAGTTATAATCCCCATAAACCATGAGGAAAGGATCATTGGAGCCATTATTTTATACTCTCCGATACGTGGGATTGATAAAGCCTTAGCTAACCTTACTCAAATGGTATTGAGCGCAGGCATTGTTTCGTTAGCCATTGCTTTTCTAATAGGGATAATCCTATCGAGGCGTCTTTCAAGGCCTATTCTAACCATAACCGAAGCTTCAATATCGATAGCAAATGGACAAAAGCATGTCACTGTTCCGACGGATACAAGAATTAAGGAAATAAACCAACTCGGGAAAACCTTTAACAGAATGTCGAGTAAGGTTGAAGCCAATGAAGAACGAATGAAAGAATTTGTTGCTAATGTATCTCACGAATTAAGAAGTCCTTTAACATCCATCAAAGGTTTTATTGAAGCCTTGATTGATAACAAGGGCAGAACCCCCGAAGTACAGCAACGATTTCTTACAATTATCAATGACGAAACTGATCGAGTATCTCATCTTGTGAATGACCTCCTGATTTTATCTAGATCTGAAGAAGGAAGTTATTTGGAACCCGAAGATGTCGAACTTAAAGATTTTATAGAAAATGTAATAACAGGCTTTCGATCGAGGGCTGAAGAAAATTCGATTACTATGGAAATCATATCTATAGTAAATTCAGTTCTCCTAAAAATTGATGTAAATTCCCTTCACCAAATTATAGTAAATTTAGTGGATAATGCTCTTAAGTATTCCCTTCAGGGTGGGAATGTTTCGATATCTATAGCAGAATCTGAAAACATAATCAGCATTTCAATAAGGGACTCTGGGCTAGGAATACCGGAAAAAGATCTGCCCCATATTTGGGATAGGTTTTACCGAGTGGATAAGGACAGGAGCCGCGAAACAGGTGGGACTGGTTTAGGCTTAGCTATCGTTAAACAATTAACCGAGAAGAATGGTGGCCAAGTTGAGGTAGAAAGCACCTTAGGTAAGGGTTCGATCTTTTGTGTTAGGTTTCCAAAAGTATAAAGAAAACTCGGCTGGCGCCCGAAGACACTGTCTTCGCAGGGATTAAGCATTCCTGCAGTATATAACAATAAGTTTATATTTTCTGACAGTATTAAAAAAATGAAAAATTAGATTTGGTTTTATTTTTCAATGTTACATTGCTGACAAACCTCTGACACACTTCTGACACCTGAGTAAGATAGGTTTATTTAGTAGATTTAAAGTGGGGGTATGGAATATGAGGCAATCCAAAGCAAAAAAATGGGTTTTAGCGCTGATCATGGTTCTTAGCTTAATGATAGGTACCAAAACTACCTTTGCTGAAACGTCTAAACTCGAAATCATGGATATGGATATTAATGTAATGCCAGAGCACGATACACCGGATATTTTATTAATTTATTCCGTGGACTTTAAGAATATCTCAGACCAGCCCTACTCCGGTGAGTTTGTCTGGAATCTTCCTAAGAACTCAAAAAGATATACGGTAGCAGATAAAACTAAGGGAGATAATCACGTTGAACCTACGATAAAACAAAATGAAAAAAATGATCAAATTGTCTGGAAGTTTCCTACACCATTACAACCTGGTGAAACAAAATCTCTTCAGATTGAGTATTATTACAACAATTTAGAGGGCGACCCGGATAAAACCTTCGTGTATGAATATATTTCCGAATATCCTGTCGCCAAGGCCCAAGTAAGCGTATTGCAGCCCAAAAAAGCCTCAAACATGGTTGTCACCCCTGATTTTGGCCAAGCACAAACTGGTTACGAGGGGTTTAGCATTTACAAGAAAGAATTAAAAAACTTAAAACTTGGGGAGAGTGTACAAATAAAGGTCAGCTACACTAAGTCTGATCCCAACCCCTCAGTTGCCCCTCTGAGCG
>JADQBO010000333.1 GCA_016278585.1 Desulfosporosinus sp. | reverse complement strand
CCGCCCGGATTTAACCATTTTAACGATGTCCGGGGTCCTAGTGGCTAGGCCGCGTGTCGGGGATTCTTATCGTGAAGATCTCGGACCTTCTCCGATCATGGAGCGTATGCTCCAGCTCCGAGTCTGCTCCTTTAAGTCTATGCCGGTTACGGTGCTGGAAAATGCGAGTATCTACGAGGCGACGGTGGCGATGTTCACTCAAAACGTGGGGAGCCTGACAGTTGTTGGAGAAGACAAAGTCCTTTTAGGTATGATTTCACGGAAAGATATTATGAAAGCTTCTTTAGGGAAGATCGATCTTCAACAAGTTCCAGTTGGAGTTATAATGACACGTATGCCAAATATCTATATGACAACCCCCGATGAACCCGTCTTAAACGCAGCCAAAAAATTAGTTCACCATCAGGTGGACAGTTTGCCAGTGGTTGAAGGGTATGTGGACGAGAATGGGAATGAGTGTTACGAGGTCGTGGGTCGGTTTACAAAAACGAACGTCACAAAACTCTTTGTAGAAATATCGGAAACGGAGTAATGAAGCCTCGTAAAGTTGAACATCGAGTGTTCGGTTGAGGAGTCTACCTCCTTCCCCGGGTAATTGGGAGCGAGATTCTCCCGAAGGCAGTCAGAATCGGAGATCGAAGATCAGGGCCAGGAACTGGAGACAAGGCCTAGGGTTAGAAATCGGAAGTCGGAGGACTTCGAATAATTCGGAGGTGTGAATGTGACGACCCAATCGGTTATTTATGTCATTTCTGATGCACTCGGAGAGACGGCTGAGTTTGTAAGTCGAGCGGCAGCAGCACAATTTATTGGCGTAAAGACTCGGATTCGTCGAGTCCCCTATGTACGGGATCAAGCGCATTTGGAAGATATTATGGAAGAAGCAACGACTGAACAAGCAATCTTAGTCTATACACTAGTACTTAAAGACCTTCGGGAGTATTTGGAAAAAAAGGCTGCGGAGAGAGGGCTTAAAACCGTTGATATTTTGGGTCCCCTTATTGGTGCCCTTGCTAGTCATACTGGTATGGAGCCTACTCACACGCCGAATATTATTCATCGGCTAGATGAACAGTATTTTCGGAAAGTCGAGGCGATTGAATTTGCTGTCAAATATGACGACGGGAAAGATCCGCGTGGGGTTCTTTTTGCGGACATTGTTCTGATCGGTGTCTCAAGAACTTCGAAAACGCCCCTTAGTATGTATTTAGCCCATAAAGGACTAAAAGCGGCCAATATTCCGTTGGTTCCAGAGGTTAATCCCCCAGAGGAACTGTATAATATTTCACCGCGGAAAGTGATCGGTTTAACGTTACGACCTGAATTGCTCAACCAAATTAGAACAGAGCGCTTAAAAACTCTAGGGTTGGGCGCAACAGCGGATTATGCTAACCTAGATCGAATTATGCGAGAGTTAGAGTATGCTCGAGGAATCATGAAACGTATAGGTTGCCCTATTATCGATGCTACTGGCAAAGCAGTTGAAGAAACTGCAAGCATTGTATTAGAAATATTATTTAAGGGGGATAGAAATGGGTAAGAAGTATGTTTACTTATTCCAAGAAGGTAAGGCTTCTATGCGCGATTTATTGGGGGGAAAAGGGGCTAATTTAGCGGAGATGACCCAAATCGGTTTGCCAGTTCCTCCAGGATTTACGATTACCACAGAAGCGTGTAATGAGTATTACAGTAATGGTGAAAAATTCCCAGAAGGGATTTGGGATCAAGTCTGGCCGGCATTAGCAGAGGTTGAGGCGGTTTCGGGTAAGCTTTTTGGAGATAAGAAAAACCCACTCCTTGTATCTGTAAGATCTGGGGCGAAGTTTTCGATGCCGGGTATGATGGACACCGTTCTTAACCTAGGACTTAATGATGACACGGTGGAAGCTTTGGCCGCAAACACGCAAAACGAGCGTTTTGCGTGGGATTGTTATCGTCGATTTATCCAGATGTTTGGGGATGTTGTCTTAGAAGTAGACCATTATAATTTTGAACAGATTTTAGAAATTGCGAAAGAGAAACAAGGGGTTCGCTTTGACTCCGAGCTCTCTTCAGAAAGTCTTAAATGGATGGTCAGTGAGTATAAGAAAAAGATTGAACGTAAAACCGGCAATCCGTTCCCGATGGATCCTAAAATTCAGTTAATGGAGGCTGTTTTAGCCGTTTTCCGCTCGTGGAACAATGACCGTGCTAACGTTTATCGAAAAATTAATGGTATTTCCCATGAGATTGGAACGGCCGTGAATGTTCAATCTATGGTCTTTGGAAATATGGGCTCGGATTCAGGAACAGGTGTGGCCTTTACCCGTAATCCATCCACTGGGGAAAGTGTTCTCTACGGTGAGTATCTGATGAATGCTCAAGGGGAAGACGTGGTGGCCGGTATAAGGACCCCCAACCCGATTGCCACCTTAGCTCAGGAAAATTCGGAGATCTATCAGGAGTTTGTCGGTTTTTCTAAACGTTTAGAGTCTCATTATCGGGATATGCAGGATATAGAATTCACGATTGAGCGAGGTAAACTGTATATGCTCCAAACACGAAATGGTAAACGGACCGCCTCAGCGGCCATCCGTGTGGCAGTGGAACTTTACCGTGAAGGTGTAATCACTAAAGAAGAAGCAGTCATGAGGATCGAACCGGATCAGTTGGAGCACCTCTTACATCGTCGTATGGATACGGGGGTTAAGCTGGAGGTTCTGGCTAAAGGACTTCCTGCTTCACCTGGGGCTGCGTCCGGGAGAATTGTCTTGAGCGCAGAAGAAGCGGAACGGTTAGGGAATCTGGGTGAGAAAGTAATCCTGGTGCGGACAGA
>JADQBO010000054.1 GCA_016278585.1 Desulfosporosinus sp. | reverse complement strand
GCATTATCTCATGACTATGAGGTGGTTTGAAGATACAGTCGGTTTGACGCTTACGTTTCTTCGTTAATCCGCTCAACTAATTTACGCATTAAATAGGGAAAATTATAGACATATTAGTCCCGCTATCGCTAGAGTTGATTAGAATCTTTGCATTATGATTCTCTGCAATTTTGTAGCATGTTGCCAAACCCAACCCAGTCCCATAGTCTTTGGTCGTAAAAAAAGGAGTTCCTAACTTGTTAAGGTTTTCTGGTAGAATGCCACTACCCTCATCCTCGATCTGAAGAACTACTCTCTTGCTCTCTACACAAGTTTTAATAGAAAGGTATCCTCTTTCCTCCATTGCCTCAAACCCATTACGGGTTAAATTAAGAATTAGTTGGGAGACTTCCTTTTCATTTAGATTTAGATTAGGAATTGACCCTGGTATGAAACTAATTTGTTTATTTTGGGTGAAAGCATCCGCCTCTATGAGTGGGTATAAATTACTAATAATGTCATTTAGATTTTGGGATTTAAGCTGGATTTTTTTAATTTGGGCCAAAGATAGAAATTCTGTGATGATCTCATTAGCACGATCCAGCTCCGAGATCATTAGATCGAAGGTTGCTTTCTCCGCCATATAATCAGCTTTTACACCCAACAGCTGGAGATAACCTCGCACAGTCGTCATAGGATTTCTGATTTCATGTCCTATACTGGCCGCTATTTGTCCTATTAAGTTCATTCTTTCTAGCTTTGAAACTTCCTTTTCGTAATTCCTTAGTTCGGTTACATCATTGGCTACGCTTAAAATACACCTTTGACCATTGAATTCTATTATTTCAGCTGAGAATAGACCAACGCGAATACTTCCATCTTTTGTTCGAAAACAAGCTTCTATGTTTTTTAAAGTTCCCTGGTTAATAAGCAATTCTGACACTCTAACCCGAGTTGGGGTATCAAAAATGCTAAGTTCAACTGAGGTCCGACCAACTACTTCTTCTGATGAATAACCTGTTGCTTCCTCAAAACATTTATTCACTTTGATATAACATCCGTCCGAAATAGTACTAATAGCCATTAAACAAGGACTTGCGTGGAATGCTTTATCCAATAGCTCATTTTCTTTTTCAACTGAATTGTTTATCATTAGACCACTCCGATTCCACTTGCAACTACTTTATTTCATACTTAGGGTTTAAAAAACATTAGGTCTAACTGATTTCCTGCATATCTGTTTAACAAAAATAATTGAATACCATCTTGACAATAATATAAATTACGTTTCAATTGTACCTCATAGGATAACAGAAATTTGTCGCTTTTAGCGTGTATCTTGACGAACCACCCATAAATGAAGAAGGGCCACTGCCTTGCAGGACGACCATTACTAATGTTGTATTTTTGGGAAGGGAAGGGAAGGAAATAAAGACAAGGTTTTACTTAATAAATTTTAAAATTTGTATAGAAATAAATTTTATAATATATTACCCTTTCAAGAAAGAGAACTAACGGAAGGGGGATTATTAATTTGCAGGAACTATTTGACATGATCTTCAAAAGAAAGTCAATAAGAAGATATGATGAGAACTTATCAATTACGGTAGATGAGATGATGGAAATAAAGCAGAGAATTTTTAGTCTGACACCTCTGGTGAAAGAAATCAAAGTTAAGTTTAATATTGTAGAGAAGAAAGAAACGACCTCAAAGCGTGGCGAATACTGTCTACTTATTTACAGTGAACAAAAACCACTATATCTTCTTAATGTTGGCTATATGTTAGAACAGATGGATTTGTTCTTAGCCTCCCGTAATATAGGAGTTTGCTGGTATGCCTTAGCAAAGGCAAAAGAATTAACATTGGATGGTCTTGAATATGTCATTATGTTAGCTTTTGGGAAGAGTAAGCCAGAATGTTTTCGTAAGGATTTTTCAAAAACGAAAAGAAAGGATTTGGAGATTATATGGAATGGTAATTGCTATTCAGATACAGGTGAGATTGTCCGATATGCACCAAGCGCCTGTAATACACAGCCTTGGCGAGTTATAAGCGAAGATCATTGCCTGAGCGTTTATCGAACAACTCAAATTAAATCGTTCATGCCAGCCAATAAACTTCCTTATTATAATTCCATTGATATGGGGATTTTCCTCTGCTTTTTAGATATAACATTAAGTATAAAAGGATATCAATATCAAAGAAGATTAGCAATGGTAAACGGCAAGAACTCTGAACTTATCGATATTGCATCATACCTTATAAAATAAAAATAAGTTGTTGTCAGGCACAGGCACCCTGCGAAACGTTATACCCCATACTTGGTCTAGATTAATATCAGTAAGTAAATGGAAGGGATGATAGATGTGAGAAAGATACATAAATTCAAGGAATGCCCTGAAAAAGCTTTGATCTCTAAAGATCTAAAATCAGTTGACTATTGTGATTCCTACATGATTACAAAAAACACTGACGATTCCATTGATAAAATTACAACAAAATTATTTAATTCTCCTAGTTGGGGCGATAAATTGATGCATATGAGGGATTATTTTGTTGGACGGTTTGGTTTAAAGACTGGAAAGAGAGAAAATCCAAATCAAGCCGATTATTACCCGATCGGCTCAAAAGCGAATATTTTTACGGTTATCGACAGAAATGAGAATGAAATCGTGATGGCTGAAGATGATAAGCATTTATATTTCAGAACAGCAGTGATGAAAAAGGAAACTGATCAAGAAACAGAGATATATCTGAGCACAATTGTCAAATTCCATAACGTATGGGGGAAGATATATTTCTTACCTCATTAGCGTTGCATAAATCATCTGACAAAAAGTCAAATATCAAATGGCAAAGA
>JADQBO010000222.1 GCA_016278585.1 Desulfosporosinus sp. | reverse complement strand
GCTCTTCCGATCTTTTGCAGGACATTTTAGTGTTTGTCTCGAATAGTATAAATCATAGTATAATCATAGTAAGAGCTGAGTCCAAATCTAAGGTTTGGAGCGGGGGAATATTTTGGGGTGAATCACGTGGCTTTTCACGTGTAGGGCATACACCTACTGCCCGAATCCGTCAACTAACCTCGTAAGCTATGAAAGGTGGATATAGTCTTGGTGGTCTCCTCATCGACTCGTAAGTGGTTAGGAAGCATTGCTTTAGCAGGCCTAGTTTTAGCAAGCAGCCTTCCCGCATTAGCTTCTACTCAACTTAAAGTGACAGAAAACACTGCCCCAATGCAACCTTTGCTTGTAGTTTCCAGTATTATACCGTCCGAAACATATACGCAAGCCTTGCGTAAGCAAATGCAATGGAGCGAACCGATAAAAACCAATATTAGTGTAGAGAGTAGTTCTTCATCTGAGACCTTAAAAGCTACACTGGCAAAACCAAGCGCTGTTGTCCAGAAAACAACTCAACCTATCAAAACAGCACAAACGAAAAAGGTAGAGAAACCTAAAAGTAATCCTAAACCTGTTCAAGTAGCTGCTGCCCCAAAACAACAAGTATCTCGATCTAATAGTTCAACCCTTGTGAATAATGCTTTAAGCTTACAAGGTGTACCTTACGTGTTTGGAGGAACAAGCAAGAGTGGCTTTGATTGTTCAGGATATACTCAATATGTTTATAAAGGATCAGATATTTCTCTGCCTAGGACATCTTTTGAGCAATTCAATGTGGGGTCATCTATAACGAAAGAACAACTTCAAACCGGTGATTTAGTATTCTTTACGACGTATCAAAAAGGACCCTCCCATGTAGGGATTTATATCGGCGGAGGAAATTTCGTACACGCTTCCAACAGTGGTGTACGTACCACAAGCCTTAATGATAGTTATTATGCGGGCCGTTATGTGGGTGCTCGTCGAATTTAACTAAATCAGATAGTTAAAAACAGTACAGCAAGAACGAACTAAAGTTCTTGCTGTTTTTTGTTTAATCGTAAACTTCTAACTCTTAATACTTTTTAAAGTTGTGGTAACCAGGGGATTGATTTGAATTTTACACATTCTCCACCGGGTTTAGCCAATGAGAACGAAGAATTGTGAATATAGTAATCCGTCAATGAGCATTTCTGGGTTCGTTTGAAGTAACATTTGCGACATAATTCAACTCGATAATTTAAGATCACAGAAGTAGTTCCTCCTTTTAAAGTGGCGCTTTGGCAGGTGTTGCACGGAAATATTCATAAATCGTAGTAGCTGCGTTCTGTGGAATGCCAGCTGCCTGAAGCTCCATGATGCTAGCCCTTTGAATGTCATCAAGGGATGGAAAATGTCTAAGCAGTCGATGTTTTCGTTTAGGCCCAATACCTGGAATGTTGTCGAGGATAGAGAGGGTCATATTTTTAGTACGCTGTTGACGATGAAATGTGATGGCAAAGCGATGGACTTCATCCTGAATCCTACCGAGTAATAAAAACGTAGGATGACTTTTGCTTAGAGGAACCTGAGTTCCTGACTGATCTAGGAGTCCGTGAGTTTGATGTCGGTCGTTTTTAACCATTCCAGCAACGGGTATAACTAAGTTCAGTTCTTTTAAGGCCTTGGTTGCTGCGTTAATTTGGCCTTTTCCTCCATCAACCAAAATCAGATTGGGGAGAAGGTCATTTTCTAAAACCAACCTTGTATACCTACGTATAACTACCTGTCTCATGGCAGCGGTATCATCGAAAGTCTCCATGGGGTGGATTTTAAATTTGCGGTATCCCCTGCGTTGAGGTTTGCCTTCGACAAATTGTACCATGCCAGCAACTGTATGGGTTCCTGCAATGGTTGAAATATCAAAGGCTTCTATTCGACTAGGAGCAGGGATTCCTAGGAGTTCTCCAAGCGTGGCTAAAGCTTGTTGAGTTTTAGTTTGTTGGTTAACTTCAATTGAGATTTGTTCGTGAAGGGTGGTCTGGGCATTAGTCATTGCCATTTGTATTAAGTCTCGTTTCTTCCCTTTCTGCGGAACGATAATAGGGAATAGGTTAGAGAGGACTAGAGATTCGATAGACGGTATTAAGATCTCTTTAGGTAATATTGCGCGCTCCATATAGAACTGAGCGACAAATGAGATAAAAGCTTCTTCGGGATCTTCATAATAGGGGAAAATAAAACTATCTCGTGCCAGCAACTTGCCTTGTCGTAAATAAAAAATTTGAATGCACATTTGATCTGTAGTTATCGCGTACCCTAAGACATCCCGATCAATAAAATCATTGAGCGTGATGTTTTGTTTTTCCCCAAGTTGTTTTAGATCAGCAATCAAGTCACGATATTCTTTGGCACGTTCAAACTGAAGTGCAGTGGAAGCAGTTAGCATTTTTTCCTGTAAGAGAGCCAGTATTCCGCTTTGGTCTCCCTTTAGGAACGTTGATACCTCTTTACGCATTCCTAGATAAACGTCAGGTGAAATCATTTCTACACACGGTGCAAGGCATTGTTCTAAATGATAATAAAGACAAGGCTGCGATGGGATTTGGCGGCATTTTCGAAAAGGAAACAATCGATTAAGTAAACGTGCAGCCTCTTTGGCGGCGGTTGAATTGGGGTAAGGCCCGTAATATTTACCACTGCCTTTTTTTACTTGCCGAGTGACGAGAACCCGGGGGTGGCTTTCCTCAGTAATGGTTAGGTAGGGATAAGTCTTGTCATCACGTAAGAGAATATTATATTTAGGATTATACTTTTTAATTAAATTGCATTCTAAGACAAGAGCTTCAACTTCAGAGTCTGTGGTAATATACTCAAAATCAGTGATTT
>JADQBO010000374.1 GCA_016278585.1 Desulfosporosinus sp. | reverse complement strand
CGATTAATAACTGAAATGAATAAGGGCCTAGAAGTTCCAGGCATGAAGGGACCTACTTATCATGCTCCCAGTGACTTTTTTGCTGGAGCGGCGGTTTCACCGTTTAAGTCTACTGAGGCTGAACTGATGGTTCAGTACTATAAATTAAAAAAGAAAATTCAAGGCGGCGCTCAGTTTGTCGTTACGCAGTTAGGATATGATGCTCGGAAATGCCACGAAGTCATACAGTTTTTGAAGGTTAATAAACTTGATATACCGGTTGTGGGAAATATTTACGTTCTGCCATATGGTGCAGCAAATGTCATGAATCAAAATAAGTTACCTGGTTGTGTCGTTACGGATAAACTCTTAGCAGAACTCAATGAGGAAAAAGCTGCCCCGGATAAAGGGGTTGGTCAGCGGATGTTGAGAGCTGCTAAATTGTACGCTATTTTAAAAGGCATAGGCTGTGCCGGAGTTCATATCGGCGGGCATAATCTTAAATACGATCAATTAGAATACATTCTTGACAAAGGTGAGGAACTTAGCCCGAACTGGCAAGATTTTGTCAAAGAATTTGATTATCCCCAAACGAATGGATTCTACTATTTTGAAAAGGATGAGAAAACCGGCTTAAACACGGATCGACCTACAAATCGTGACAACCGCTCCCTAGATGCACCTGCTGGAGCTATGTATTCAATGATGCGAGGGATGCATAGTCTCTTATTCACACCAAATACGAAGTTGTTCCCGATGATGCGCAGTATGTACCGTGCCGCAGAAGGGAAGAAAAAAACTGAAAAAAGACTGCACGCAGTTGAACATCTAGCTAAAGTCGTTATGCTTGATTGTAAGGATTGCGGTGATTGTGCTATGTTGGATCTGGCTTATCTCTGCCCAATGTCCCAATGTCCTAAGAATCAACGCAATGGAGCATGTGGTGGAAGTCTAGACGGTTGGTGTGAAGTTTTTCCTAAAGAGAAGAAGTGTGTTTGGGTTAGAGCTTATGCGAGGCTTAAAAAGTACGGGGAAGAATCATCCTTAGATGTACCACCAGTGCCACCTGCTAACTGGGATTTCTATCAGACGTCCTCATGGTCTAATTTCTTCTTAGGAAAAGACCATTCGGCACCTATTTTAGGCATTAAACGTCCAGAAAGCAAAATTAAGAAGTAATTTAGGGGAAACTAGGGGCTCTTTTAGTCAAATAACAAAATCGTTTTTTGGAGGAACAAATTATGGCGACCGGGGTAGTTAAAGCTGGGATCTGTGGTTTCACGATTAATGTGAAAGCGATTAGTGATGACGATAATAAAGTAAAATTAGAGATAACCAGTGATTGTCCTAATTACCAAAAGATGGCAAAGGAACTGGACGAAGTTGATGCCTTCCAAGAGATTTTCCAGAAACTCCATATGGGAAAAGTATACGAAGCATTTGCCAAGCATAGTCCACATCCAAGTTGTCCTGGTCTTTCGGGGATTATGAAAACGGTCGAAGTGGCAGCAGGGTTAGCATTGCCTCAAAACGCAAGTATAGTGATTACTAGGGAATAATTGCAACTCTTATTAAGAATACTTAAAGGTCCATTGGCGATTTGATTGATCGTTAATGGGCCTATTTCTTACGATAAACGTACTTAACTAGTCGTAGTACTCTCATCCAGTGATTCATTATTGTAGTGATTTACCATAGTCATACCACTTGGAGGGGTTACTGAAACAATAATCGAACATCTCATAATCCTTGTCCATATAATAATTAGATAAATAATGATGATTCGGGGGTCTGTAAAATATAGCAAGATAGATTTAAGGTTTAAAAACTAACGTTGATGAAGATGGAGGAGCTTAGGTTTGAAAGAGAGAAACCAAGTGATCTATGATGGGCATAAAATCAGAGAAGCTCGACTTAAAGCGACTATTGGAACCCAAAAAGAATTAGCTGAGAGGACAGGAATTCCTGCGAATATTATCAGTGATTTAGAACGAGGCAAGCGTAAGCTGAGCCCAGCATGGGCTAAACGGATTGCCGAGGCAGTTGGTGGTAACTGGACGGATTTTATTGATTTTAGTTCGTGAGTAAGAGCAGAAAATTAAGGCTAAGTAGTTAGGTATAAATATATTCCCGGTTTTTTGCAACTAGTGACCAAAACTAAGTTACGTAAATACACTGAAGTAGGACAAACATTCTCAGTAGAGAACCGTTTATACGATCTCGTTCATCATAAAGCAGCCGTTGCAGAAATCGACTGCTTTTAGTATCGAGAGTGTCTGTTGATTTAAGAGAAGGGAAGTGAATATATGGCAGTTATTGCAAGCAATAAAGACACGGTGATGGTCGTTACCTTTCAAACTGGTTTGAACGCCCAAGGCTCACCCAAACTAAGTCAGCGTAGTTTCCCCAATGTGAAATTAAGTTCTACAGATCAAGACGTTTATGATGTGGCTGTGGCCCTTTATGGACTTCAGGACTACCCATTAATTGGGGTGCGAAGAGATAATCGGATTGACTTAGCGGAGGGGTTATAGGGTAGAGTTGAATCATTAGAATGACAAGGGAGGAATATCAATGGCAAGTACAACTAAAAAGGTCTTAAGAATGACCTTTAACAACACTTCAGGGAACGCGGTCACGATTACTTTACCAGAGCCTAAGGTGAGTTTGACCGCGATCGAAATTGAAGCCGTCATGGATCAAATCATTACGAAGAATATTTTCCTTACTACCGGGGGGGAACTAATTTCTAAGAGAGATATAAAAATTGTCGATACGACAACAGATGACCTCTATGATCAATCGGTAGTATAAAATACCATATTCGAAAGTGCATCCGGGAGAAACAGGTGGGCGGGGGCAAAATA
>JADQBO010000038.1 GCA_016278585.1 Desulfosporosinus sp. | reverse complement strand
CCTAATTTTACAATATCGCTAATCGCTTGCTTTTCATCTCCGCCCATAACCGCGACTCCAGCTTCAATCTGATGAACACCAAGTTCATCGAGTAACCGAGCAATACGTAATTTTTCTTGGTTTGAAAAAACAACACCCGCTGTTTGTTCCCCATCACGCAAAGTAGTGTCTACAATCGTTAAATGTCTCATTCAGACTCACTCCTCAACCCCTCATTATTAGCTGGCAGTATATAGTACTGTTAAATTTCACTAATCCTTATAGTAGCACAATCACTCTTTAGTTTGAAGGATGTCCATTACCTTATACTGTATACTTATCAAAGCTAAGAATTATTAAACTAAAATTAAAGAAACCTTGGCTGGCACCCCCCACACACACACGAAGACACTGTCTTCGCACGAATTAGTCCTTCTTGCAGACACTGTCTTCGCACGGGTTAGCCCTTCTTGCAGACACTGTCTTCGCACGGATTAGCCCTTCTTGCAGACACTGTCTTCGCACGGATTAGCCCTTCTTGCAGACACTGTCTTCGCACGGATTAGCCTTTCTTGCAGTATATAACGATAAGTTTATACTTTCTGATAGTAGAGAAAAGGCTCCCCTTCAGGGAAGCCTTAATTCTTATGCTAGTTTTTCTTTCAGCAACTGATTGACCAAACCTGGATTGGCCTGACCCTTAGTTGCTTTCATGATCTGTCCAACAAGGAATCCAATCGCTCTATCTTTTCCTGCTCGGTAATCCTCCACAGATTGAGGGTTTTTGGCAATTACCTCGTCAATGATCCCCAGAAGTGCCCCTTCATCGCTAATCTGGGCGAGACCTTTTTCCTTGACAATAATACCAGCATCCTTACCCGTACTATACATTTCTTCAAGAACACCCTTGGCAATCTTGCCACTGATGGTTCCTTTTTCTATAAGTACCAAAAGCTCCGCCAATTGCTTTGGGGCAATCGGGGAATCTACCACATTACATTGATTGGAATTCAGCAGGCGCATAACATCCCCCGTAACCCAGTTCGCTAACGTCTTGGCATCTTTATAGCTCGACAAAGCTGCATCAAAAAAGTCCGACAATGCCTTCGATTGTGTAATAACTCCAGCATCATACTTTGATAGTCCTAAAGCCTGTAATCGATCACGACGTACGGCAGGAAGCTCTGGAAGCGTTTTACGGATTGTTTCCACCCATTCCCGGTCAATAACCAAGGGAGCCAGGTCGGGTTCGGGAAAATAGCGGTAATCATGGGCTTCTTCCTTGGAACGAAGGGTTAACGTAACCCCTTGGCCTTCATCCCAAGTACGCGTCTCTTGAACTACCTTCTCGCCGGCGTCCAGCACTCGAGCTTGACGTGCCACTTCATACTCCATACACCGTCGTACTGAGCTAAAAGAGTTTAAGTTCTTTGTTTCTGTTCGAGTTCCTAACGTTGTCTCTCCAATCGGTCGCAAAGAAACATTAATATCAAATCGTACTGAGCCTTGTTCCAAGCGACAGTCCGAGACTTCAGTGTATTCTAAAATCTGAACTAATTTTTCAAGGTAAGCAAGGACTTCGGGAATAGAGCGCATATCAGGCTCCGAAACAATTTCCAACAGTGGTACACCTGCTCGGTTATAGTCTACTGAAGACGCATTAGAGGTTGAGATGGTATCCCCGCTATGTACGAGCTTACCCGCATCTTCCTCCATATGGGCCCGAGTAATTCCGATCCACTTTTTCTCCCCATCTACTTCTATCTCTATCCCACCCTTGCCACAAATCGGCAAATCAAATTGGGACGTTTGGTAATTCTTCGATAAATCAGGGTAAAAGTAATTTTTTCGGTCAAACTTAGAAAACTCTGCAATTTTACAATCTAACGCTAATCCAGCTTTGATTGCATAATTAACCACTTCACGATTTAAGACTGGAAGTGCACCTGGCATTCCCAGGCAGACTGGGCAGACATGGGTGTTCTGCTCTCCACCAAACTCGGTTGTACAGCCACAGAAAATCTTTGTCTTAGTCTGAAGTTCAACGTGAACTTCCAACCCACAGACCATTTCATAGTTATTAGCGACTCCCACGCGTGAGCACCTCCCTCGAAAGATTTGCTTTTAACGTGTGATAATTCGTGTTTTGCTCAAAAGTATAAGCAACACGGTATAACGACCCTTCACCAAAGGCTTTGCCCATTAGTTGCATACCAATCGGTAACCCCTTGACAAAGCCGGCTGGAATAGACATTGCCGGAATACCGGCTAAGTTAATCGGAACGGTCGTAATATCCGATAAATACATGGCTAAAGGATTTGCAGATTTTTCTCCAAATCTAAACGCTGGGGTTGGAGCCGTCGGGGAAAGAAGAACATCAAACGTCTCAAACGCCTTATCGAAATCCTGCTTAATTAGGGTTCTAACTTTTTGCGCTTTAAGATAATAGGCATCATAATATCCTGAGCTCAGGGCATAGGTTCCGAGCATGATTCTTCGTTTTACCTCCTGACCAAATCCTTCGGCCCGAGTTTTCTTGAACATGCCTAAAACGTCGGCTGACTCAGCACGATATCCGTAACGTACACCATCATAGCGAGCTAGATTAGAGCTTGCTTCAGCAGTGGCAATCAGGTAATATGCAGGAATGGCATATTCCGTATGCGGGAGGGAACACTCAGCTACTTCTGCCCCCAGATCGATCAGAGTTTGAATCCCGGCTTTAATTCCCTTGGCAACATCAGGATCAATCCCTTCGCCAAAATACTCACGGGGAATTCCAATCCTAAGGCCTTTGATATCGTTGACAAGAAATTTGGTATAATCGGGAGTTTCAAACGGAACTGATGTGGAATCCAAAGGATCATATCCGGCAATAGC
>JADQBO010000256.1 GCA_016278585.1 Desulfosporosinus sp. | reverse complement strand
ACCTACTACAGATTTTGGAACTTACCCTAGCTATAAATGCTTTATGAGATCTTATAAGATCCTCTCGGACGAGAGGATCACCGCTCTTGGCCGATATTAAGGTTTCTTTCAAAACTTGCTCTTGCACCTTAATCACTCCACTTACTAGTAGTTCGTAAAACTAAAAACAGTTTCGAGGGGTAGAAAAAAACATTCTATCCCATTATGGGTATAGAATGTTACAGGATTGTCACATTTTTGTTATTTATGCGTTACAAAAGAACTGCTAACAGAGGTTACTCTATTGTAGGTAATGATTTAAATCATTACAATAAGTTTTTAAAAATAACAAATAAGTTAAAAACCTGTGACTTTGTTGTGAAACTTCTCTTATAAAGTAGTAAACAAAGCTTAAGTTAACCGCCGATCGCGATTTTTAGGTTTTGAGAATTATTATGTCCTACCCCCAAAATAAATTAAACTTTTACGAATTGTTTAGTGAACAAAAGCTATTCAATGAGTTAGGTTTACGAAATGGAAAGAAAGGGAGCTGTGATAACATGTCAATTTACAAAATTGGTGAGGTTGTAAAAATTAACGATCAGGGAAACGAAGATTTCAATGGACTTGCTGGTGTTATTAAAAAAATCGAATTAGGCAGTGATGATGTATCCATACTTTATTTCGTTGAATTTCAGACTAATGATAGCCCCCGAACAATACTTGTTTTTCTCGAAAATGAGTTGAAGGCTGCATAATTATGGAAAACCTACAAACGCTGTGCTTGTCTTTTTTATCTGTTTGCCCTTGATGTTGCGGAACAGACTGTTCGTATCTGAAAGTACGTATTTTTACGGTACTTATGGAATATATTCAAATGCATTCAGTGTCGGAGCCGGGCGGTAAGAATTATCGGCAAGGATCAGTATTTCTGCACAGATTGTTGTACTGAGTTTAAAGTCTGCGGAAACAAGGTAACTGTGTATACAATCAGTACGGATGGCATTAAAAATGAGCTCTGGTGGATCTATCTGCCTCGTGCTTGGGCGAGTGGTGAGCTGTGAGCTTAAGTTATCCCTAACAATTGTATAAAATTCAACCGAGCCAAAGTACTCAAACATTCAGTACGAGTAAAAGCACAAATAGTATGAACGGAAATGGTTAAAACACTAATCACAGCGAGAACCATAATAGTAATATGGATGGAAAATCATTAGGTCTGGTAGCCAATCTGGTCATGAATGATAAAATCTACTGATTAATCTCAGTACGCATAAACCAAACGAGAAGGCCAAACATTTAGCCCGTCTTCTCGTTTGGTTTTTCACTTTTTATCCGAACTTTGTGGCTAATCCATCGTTCTCTATGGGATATTTTTGATTTTGCGATTGATCTTGATCTGTCCCTTCAAATTTGGCAAGCGCAACCCGCTGGTACGGGAAAGGTCCGAGCAGGAGACACCACGATTCGGGAACTGCTGAAACTGGGGCAACGGTAAGTGTAAGAGAAACGGAACGGATTGGCGCAGCGACAACGGATGACTAAGAAAACCGTTCTGAAGGTAGGCTCTGAACGGTTTGCTACTCAGAAAACATTCGTTAATATTTGCAGCCTGTCGAAATACATTAACAACCCCAGCAAAATTAGAAACAGCCCGCTTACTTTAAGGCTGATGCCGGAATATTTCTTTAAAATCCTTTGTAATCTGGGAAATCTGTCAAACATCAGACACAGAGCCAGCAGGGGTATGATCATCCCCAGTGAATAACTTGTTAATAATAGACTTCCCGCTATGGAAGAATTGGTGGTAGCTGCCACGGTCAGAATAGAGACCAATATCGGGCCCACACAGGGGGTCCACACCAGGGCCAAAGATATGCCCAGGAAAAAAGATGTTATGTAATTGTTTTTGCTCACATTTCGACGGGTTATCTTTTGCCTGGTCGGCAAATTTATTTTAAGCAAACCGAGGAGGTTTAACCCCATGAGTATCACAAAGATACCGCCACCCTTTAATAACATGGTTTCGTTGATATTCAGGAATTTACCAAGGAAGCCAGATGCTGTACCAAGGCCTACAAATACCAGTATAAATCCAATGGTAAAGATGAAAATTTGCAGTGAAATACCATAACCAGAACGGTAATGACCCTTGTTTTCCAAAATAGCAGTAGACATCTGTGAAGTATAGACGGGCAGCAGGGGTATCATACACGGTGAAAAAAAAGAGAGCATACCAGCTAAAAAGGCAGCCCACAGAGTTGCACTGATTTCCATACTTTCCTCCCTCGTTTCCTCGGAATCTTTAAAGGTTTTATACTTATATTTAATATTCAAATAAATATATAAAAATTCATAACTCATAAGATGTTTTCTACGAGGACAGGGTATTTTAACAAAAATGTTAAAAATCCGTTAACTTCATGTAATTCTCTTAAGGTAGAATCTATTTATGAATCGAAAAATGGAGGGACTACAATGAAGAAGAAGGCATTATTGATATTTATTGTTATTGCTCTATTTGTTACAATTTTTTTTCTATCAAGAGCATTTGCAGCACCCAGTCCTTGGCTACTAACCCCTACTGCTAGCCCGTATCAAGCTCAACTTAACCCGGATGTAAGGCAACCAGCTAACCCTGATGTAAGTGGATCGTGGTACAGTCTGATGAATCCTAACAATCAGTCTAAATATTATTGGTATAATAGTCCTCGTAATAGTGGCTGGAATAATGCCTATAAGAATTGGTGGTGCTGGTAAATCGACATAATATAATGGAGTTATAAAATATATTTTTTTAATCAAGTAAAGGATGACGGGGGAAGGTACTTTGAACAATAAGGTTTTAATAGCAGACGATGACGACCGAATTAGGGAAATTGTGT
>JADQBO010000302.1 GCA_016278585.1 Desulfosporosinus sp. | reverse complement strand
ATTAGGTCCCAAGGATCTGCATCGTAGAAAAAACCTGCGGCAATCAGTTTAGCACAGTCAATGGTGCTGCCACCCCCTACGGCTAGAACAAAGTCAATTTGATGATTACGACAAAGGTCAACTCCTAATCGGACGCTTTCAATCCTTGGGTTGGGATCTATACCGGATAGTTCCCAGAACATATGGTGGTTTTCGTTTAGAAGTGCGATTACTTTGTTATATAAGCCAATTTTTTTAATACTTCCACCACCGTAAACTAGAAGTACCCGGGAGCCATATTGGCTTATCTGGTCTGGTAGCCTTTGAATCTGGTCTTCGCCAAAGAAGATTTTAGTCGGAATGGAGTAATCAAAGTTTAGCATCGTTATGCTCCCTTCACAGTTTATAATACTTATAATACTAGATGACTATAAATATTGCGAGTTTCATTGAGGGCTTTTCGCGTTTGACTAAGGTTTGACATTGAGTCTTACGATCGGATAGAGGTTGAAGAAACCCTGAACCAGACTGTCTATGAGCCCTATACTGGACCAGTATGTTCTGTGGTTTATGAAATCATGAGAAAGAGATGCACGCCTTTGTGGAGGACCCGTTGGAAATACTGGCCATCGGGGTACTGAGATTAAATCAAACAAGGGAGTGATACTATGTGGAATGAAAAACTTGATCGGATATTAGGTGCGTTTTTTGCTATAGGGACAGCTGTTTTTATTTGGTTTTTTCTGACCAACGATGTCTTTTTTGACTGGACGTTTGCGCGACATCACAATGTACTAAGCTGGTACATTCGGCCATTGTTTATAATTCCAATAGGATTTTTTGCCTTTAAAAAAAGCTGGACTGGGATCTTTGCTTCCATCGCTGGATTATTTACTAGCATGTTCTGGTTCCCCATACCAGAGGTGAGCAACCCACAGGTTGTTGAATTTCTGGCATTTGAGAAAGAATGGATCATTAGTGCCTGGGATCCAGGGAAAATATTCATGAGTCTTTCAGTCCCTATTTTCTTTGGGCTGATAATTATGGCAGCATGGCAACGAAACTGGAAAGGGTTTATAGTCATCATTGCCGCTGCAGCCGTGTTAAAAGTGGCCTGGAGCGTCATATTTAGTGGGGAAGCTGGACTCTCTATCATAAAGCCGGCAGCCATGGGACTTGTTGTTTGCATTGTTGGAGTTTGCATCTATTGGAAAAAAAGGGGGTCATCCTAAGTACAATACAAAAAGAAACAAGGGGCACATTGTTTCCTTTTATATCTCTTTATTGGGTTAGCATATTATTCTCAGTAAGAAATTGCTCAACTTTATCTGTATATTCTTGCTTATTTGTAAGATAAGACATAGCATGTTCTGCCCCAGGCGATATATATATCCCTTTTGGTCCTTTCTTTCTTATAATTCTTTTTCAAAGGATCTGATTCTTTTTGAGTAGTATAGTTCGTCCGTGAACTTTCCATCCCCGGAATAAAATATATCTGGAGGGGTATCTGAATACATCGTAACTTTCAGTTTTGTATTATAGGCATTCGCATCTCCCTGTACAAAGCTCAAATGAATATCGTAATCCGGAAATATAGATTCCACATCAGTTTCAAAGTTTTTGAAGACTGTATTTTTTTTTGCATCGTTAAAAGGAATCATACATTCTAAAGTTACCTTTTCACTATTATTTTTTACTGGTGGCATTACTTGTTTTTGGTCATTGGCACAGGAAAGCGTTGGTAAGGTTATGATTAAACAGGCAATATAAAGTCTAATAATCTTATTAAGCATCATTAAGAAAACTCCCAACTACCCTGTTATGATTGTACCCTTAAATGAACATTAGCGTGCTGTAGTATGGTCTGGCCGAACTTTAAGATTATATTACCCTTCTTTTATGCCACGAACTCTTAATATGTATGCGCATAATCTTAATGATTGGACTCTTGATCCCAAAGAGAAGGGGTAGTAAACTAGAGATACTAAGATAGTTTCCTTAGAACTGTTTACTCATACAAGCCTAAACTATAGGGTAAAGAGGTTAAGGTACTATTATAGTGATTTTGCCAAAGATCCAAGGTGGATTAAATAACGGAAAACTTAGGAGGTTTATATGCGCGACCGAATAATTCAGACCGCTACTGAATTGATTAAACAATATGGTTTAAGAGGCTTTACTATGGATGACATTGCTGGCGGACTGAGTATCAGTAAAAAAACCCTCTATAAACATTTTGCCTCCAAAAACGAATTGATCTCGGAAATTGTGCAGAGGGTTGCTGAAATCGAAAAAAGACGGGTGCTGCAAGAAATCGATCATTGCCTTACATGGTTTGAAAAGCTTAATGCCATTTTGTCCGTTTACTCCTACCCGGCCATTCCCTTTCGCGTGATTAACGAACTGCAGCGTTATTTTCCCGTCGAACAGGAGACTATCGAAGATATTCGTCGTTTTCGGGAACAGTTGGCTATGACCGTCTTAGAGGAGGGCATAGCTAAGGGTGAAATCCGGGATGACCTTGATCCGGCCATCATGCTGCTGACGTTTAATAAGACGGTTTTGTCACCCATGGAAGACCAATTTTTAACTGCTAATGACATCACGATTAACCAGCTCCTAGAACAAATGAAAAAGCTCTTATTTTACGGCATCCTAAATCGTTGAGAAGGGGAATTTCAGTATTATGATGAAAAACAAACACCTGCCTACCGCTTTAATAACCATGTTTCTATTGACTGCCTTTTTAACCGGTTGCAGTTCCCAGCCGACGGACACCACTCAGGTAGAAATTACACGGACAGTAGCAGTTTCCTCGATAGCAGAGCAGTCCCAGTCGGTTCAATTGAATTACTTAGGGGTTATCGGCTCAGGTGAATTAAAGAAATATAGC